>CAYVIS010000080.1:0-8856 GCA_964451565.1 uncultured Neisseria sp. | reverse complement strand
CGGCAGGCGATATTTCCGACCGCGAAGAGGGCACCGATTTTGCCGAATGCGAAGCCGGATTTATCACCGTCACACCGTTGCAGATCGACCTGACCCATTTCAATGCGATGGGCGGCGTGGCCGAATTCTGGCAAGGGGTGATGCCCTGATGCAGGCAAATTGGACAGGCTTTGAAAACCGCCGCCAGCGCATGATTGCGCGTTTGGCACGCATGGGCATCCATGCAGCCGTATTGCAGGCGATGTCGGCTGTGCCGCGCCATCTGTTTGTCGAAGAAGCGCTGCGCACCCGCGCTTACGACGAAATGTCGCTGCCCTTGGGTTTGGGGCAAACCATTTCCCAGCCCTATACCGTGGCCAGAATGACGGAACTATTATTGGGCGAACACCCACAAAGCATGCGCAGAGTGCTGGAAATCGGCACCGGCTGCGGCTATCAAACCGCCGTATTGCTGGCGCTGGATTTGCCGGAAATCTATTCCATCGAGCGCCTGCGCCCATTGCACGAACGCGCCAAACAACACTTGCGTGCGGCAGGGCTGCTTGCCAAAGCACGCACCGTCTGCGGCGACGGCTATCTCGGTTTGCCCGAGGTTGCCCCGTTTGACGGCATTTTGGTCACCGCCGCGCCCACCGAAATCCCGCTGGCGCTGCTGCAACAGCTTGCCGTCGGCGGGCGTATGGTGCTGCCGCTCGACGAGGGCGGACGCCAATATTTGTGGCTGATTGAGAAAACCGCGCAAGGCTACCGCGAAACCTGCGTGCAGGAAGCTAATTTCGTGCCCTTGGTGAGCGGCCTGGATACACCGTAAAAAAACGCTAAAGACTTGAGAGCAGGGCGTAGTTTGATTATGATATGCCCCAATTGCAAATGAAAACCAGACAAAAGGTAAGATGATATGTTGAAACAAACCGCATTCCGTACCGGTTCGGCCGCCCTGATTTTGATGTTGGGCGCCTGTTCGTGGTTCCAGCAGCCCGCCGCGCCCGTTGTAGCCGGCACTTCAGGCGCTGCCACCACCACAACAACCGCCGACCAAAGCAACCCGTATGGCGCCACGCCTTACGACCCGAATGCGACCGGTGCCGCGCCCGCGCCCTACACACCACCCGTCAGCAGCGCACCTTCCGGCACCTACATCCCCTCCAATGCGCCGGTAGACATCAATGCCGCCACCCATACCGTTATCCGTGGCGATACCGTGTATAACATTTCCAAACGTTACAACATCACCCAAGACAACCTGCGCGCTTGGAATAACCTCGCCGACAACAGCATCGGCATCGGCCAAGTATTGCGTGTGAAACCGGCAGGTTATGTTGCCCCGGCCGCTAGCGCCACAACAACTGCCCCCGCTGCCACACCGACGCAAACCAGCACGCCCGCGACCACGCCGACCACCGCCAGCAGCAACACCCGCAGCGTGGCAGGCATTACTTGGCAACGTCCGACCGCAGGCACCATCGCCACCAATTTCGGCGGCAACAACAAAGGTGTTGAAATTGTCGGCACCGCAGGCCAGGCCGTGGTATCGGCGGCAGACGGCAAAGTGGTTTACGCAGGCTCGGGCTTGCGCGGCTACGGCAACCTCGTGATTGTGCAGCACAACGCCACTTTCCTGACCGCTTACGGCAACAACCAAAGTCTGCTGGTGAAAGAAGGCCAAACCGTGAAACGCGGCCAAACCATCGCCCGCATGGGCAACAGCGACGCCACGCGTACCCAATTGCACTTTGAAGTACGCCAAAACGGCAAACCGGTCAACCCGACCCAATATGTACCGTTTTAAGCTGTAAAATCTGTATACAAACCGAATCGCTGTTTCAGACGGCCTGACCAATATTCAGGCCGTCTGAAACAGCGGTTTTTTGTGGTAGCTTGAAAATGGTGTCTTGCAAGATTTCGACATTCCGGCAGCTGAGCCTGTCGGAGCCTTTTGCAAAAAGGCGATATCCGTCGCACCGGCACAAGCAGGTGCTCGTGACAAAGCAAAGCTTTTTATCCGCAAACAAACTTTGTATCGAATCAAAAAAATTAGAGATTCGTCATTTGATTACCATTATTTGCCAAGCAACTGAAGCTGTACTTCAGACCGTGCTTCTATCTGCCTAGGAATGGCAAAAAGGTTATTTCAGGCTGAGACCTTTGCAAAATTACTATGTGAATCATTACCAAACACTCAATTCCGTCATTCCGGCGCAGGCCGGAATCCATTTTTCGCTTGAAGACGCTTTAAAATCAACAAGCTGAATTTCGGTAGCTGGATTCCAGCCTGCGCTGGAATGACGGGTTTATTGGCTATTTTCAAGGGAGAATGTATTTTGCAAAGACCTCAAGGCCGTCTGAAAGCATCCTCTCATCGGATGCTTGCCAAGCCCGAACGCTTTTGCTATATTGGACACCTGTCCAATTCATTTCAGACGGCCTTATCCATGTCCGATACCACCCGTTCCCAATTCATCACTGCAGGCCTCAAGCTGTATCCGCAATACGGTTATGCGCGGCTTTCCGTGCGCGTATTGGCGGCGGAAGCGGGCATTAGCCCGGGCATGTTTCATCATCTGTTTGCCGGCAAAGATGCGTTTGTGGCCGAGGTGTTGGCACAGCAATATCAGCGCACCTTCGGTTTGCTCGATACTGAAAATGCAGACGCGGACGGCGATGCGTTTGCCAGTTTGCGCGAGAGCGTGCGCTTGCAGGTACGTTGCCTGCGCGATAATCTCGACTGGGTACAACGCGCGTTTGCCGACAGCGGCGAGGGCGTGGCGGTGGTGCGTGATTTTTGGAAGCAGCATTTTCTGGTACGCCACGGGCAATTGATGGCGCTGCTCAACCGTTGCCAAGCCTTGCCGTTGGACGAACAGGTGCAGCGCGCGGCCTATCTGATTGGCGCCATCAGCGCGCCGATGGTAATCGGCAACCGCATGCGCGACATGGGCGTGTTGCCGCCGGATTTGGGCGCACACATGCCGCAAATCATGCAAGACAGCGCCATCGACCAACGCATCGACTGGGCGCTGGCGGCCCTGTTTCCCACACACTTCACTTCACAGCAGGAACAAGCATGAAAAAAATCATCGCAATTGCCGTGGTGGCCGCGCTGGGCGCAGGCGGCTGGTATTACTGGCAGCAGCAAAACCAAAGCACGCTGCCTGAAGGCTTTGCCTACAGCAACGGCCGTTTGGAATTGAAACGCCTCGATGTGGCCAGCCTGTATGCCGGCCGTGTGAAAGCCATGTTGGCGGACGAAGGCGCGGAAGTGGCGGCGGGTGAGGTGTTGGCCGAATTGTCGTCCGACACCAGCAGCAGCCAGCTTGATGCCGCCCGCGCACAGAAACAGCGCGCACAAGAAGCGGTGGCGCGTGCCGATGCCGAAATCAAGGCTTACGAGCAGCAGCAAAAAGTGGCGCAACTCGATTTCGGCAACGCCCAAAGCCTCAAGCGTGAAGACTTGGTGTCTGATTCGGAAGTGAGCAAACGCCGCGCCGCGCGCGACAGCGCCGCCGCTTCCGTGAATGCCGCCCGTGCCGCCCGTGCCGAAGCACAAGCCGCCGTGGCCGCCGCGCAGGCGCAAATCGATCAGGCCGCTTCGGTTAATGATGACATGGCCATCCGCGCGCCGATTGCCGGACGGGTGGAATACAAAATCGCCGAAGTGGGCAACGTGATTGGCGCCGGCAGCAAAGTGGTGAGCCTGCTCGACCCGCGCGATGCCTCGATGACCGTGTTTCTGCCCACCACCCAAATCAGCCGTCTGAAAGTGGGCGACGAAGCGCGCATTGTGCTCGACGGCATGGACGCAGTGTGGCCGGCGCAAATCAGCTTTATCGCCACCGATGCCCAATTCACCCCCAAATCGGTGGAAACCCAGAGCGAGCGCGAGAAACTGATGTTCCGCGTGAAGCTGAAAATCCCTGCCGACACCGCCGCCCAACACAACCGCCTGCTCAAAGGCGGCCTCACCGGCAACGGCTATGTGCGGCTGGACAAGCAGGCCGCTTGGCCGCAGCAGTTGGTGGTGAAACTGCCGCATTGAGGGGGTTTAAACAGCTTGGGTTATGGGATTGACGGGAGAAAACAAGCCTTGCGGCTTGCTGCCCTCTCCCTAACCCTCTCCCGCGGGAGAGGGGATAGGATTGCTGAAGCGCCAAATATTTCAGACGGCATCAAGCCGCTTGGCGGGATGTAATGGGGGTGCATTGAGTCTTATTAAACCACTCATCTCGCGTGTGGAAACAGGTTGAATTACAGTAATCTCTCAGGCAGCCTGTAACCTGATTCCCTCTCCCGCTTGTCCTCGAAGGGGATGAGGAGAGGGTTAGGGAGAGGGCAGCAAGCCGCAAGGCTTGCATTTAGCCAAGTACAACTACTATTGCCAAAAGCAAAAAAGCAGAACAACCTTTTCAGACGGCCTTTGCAGTAATGTCACACAAAAACAATATATTAAAACTTTATCTACACCGTTTGGAGAAACCCCATGAAAGCCAAGTTGAAAGCCTATCTGGATAATTTCCACGCCGAGAGCCGTGCGCATGATTCGGAACAGGAGGAGCGCACGCAGCGTTGGCGCAATCTGCACCCCGACAGCGCCGCGCTGCTGGCCTTGTTGGTGCGCAGCAAACAAGCGCGCAAAGTGTTGGAAGTGGGCACGTCCAACGGCTATTCCACTTTGTGGCTGGCCGATGCCGTGCGCGATACCGGCGGCTCGCTGCGCACGCTTGAAATCGACAAAACGCGCAAAAAAGCCGCCAAACAGCATTTGCGCGAAGCCAAGCTCGATGATTATGTGCGCATGGAAGTGTGCGATGCAGGCGAATTTTTGCGCGCGTATCAGAAATATTACGATGTGGTGTTTTTGGATGCCGACCGCAGCCGCTATGCGGATTATTGGCCGGATTTGCAGCGTATCCTCACCAAACCCGGCAGCCTGCTGGTGGTCGACAATGCCTTGTCGCACGCCGAAGAAGTGCAGCCGTTGAAAGCGCTGATTGAAGCGGATAAGAACTTCAGCAGTATGGTATTGAACATTGGTGCGGGTTTATTGCTCGCCAGCAGCATTTAAGGCCGTCTGAACAAAGGAAACCCATGAAAGCCCTGTTAATCGGCGCCACCGGCGCCACCGGTAAAGAATTGCTGCCGCTGCTGTTGGCCGACCCCGCCTTCAGCCGCGTCGATATTTTCGTGCGCCGTGCGCCGGATGTGCAACACGACAAACTGCATGTGCATCTGGTTGATTTTGCCGATGTCGCTGCTTGGCAGCAAGACTTAAAGGGCGATGTGCTGTTTTCCTGTTTGGGCACCACGCTCAAAGCCGCAGGCAGCCAAGAAGCGCAATGGCAGGTCGATTATCAGGCGCAATACGACGTGGCGCGTGCGGCGCAAGCCAACGGCGTGAACACGCTGGTGTTGGTGTCCTCAGCACAGGCCGACCCGCAGGCTCGCTTGTTCTATTCGCGCATGAAAGGGCGGCTGGATGCCGACGTGGCCGCGCTGGGCTTTGCCAAACTGCTGATTTTCCGCCCGCCGCTGTTGGAGCGCGCAGGCAGCGACCGCGCCGGAGAAGTGTGGGGGCTGAAAATCATCAAAGGGCTGAACAAACTGGGCTTGCTGCACAGCCAGCGCCCGTTGCCCACGCAGCAATTGGCGCAGGCGCTGCTGAGCGCGTTTCAGACGGCCTCTGGCGGCATAACGGTGTATGAGCAGCAGGCGATTTTTGCGCTGTTGGAGAAGTAGGTCGGATGCTTGTATCCGGCAAAATTCGGCGAATATGGTGAGATTGTCGGATTCAAGAATCCGACCTACGGATGAGGCAGGCAAACCAAACACACAAGCGCTCAATCATCCGCCTCATCAAACGGCGTTTTGCCTTGTTCCTTACGGGTGAGATAGGTGGCGACAACAGGGAATGCTGCCGCCAACACGCAGCACAGGCCGATGCCGATAAGCGCCAAACCGCCGATGGGCTGGTCGAGCAGCTCGTGTACCCACGCACCGAGGCCGAAGAGCACCAACAGGCCGGGGATGAGGGCGGTGAGGCCGCAGATCAGGATAATAATCGAACCGATGGGCAAACGCATGATGTGCCTCTTTTTCGCGGGGTTGAGTGATGATTTTAGCATGCTTATTTGAATTGAAATGCTTGATTTTTTGGCAAACCGCCAGGTTTGCCGACTCCGCCCAATTTTTACCCATTGACCAACCAACCCCCAAGGCCGTCTGAAAGAAGATAAAGATGCCGACACACCCCATTCAAAACGCTGCCATCAGCGTGCGCCAGCTTTCCCACCGCTACGGCAAAATCCGGGCGCTCGACGATGTGTCGTTTGCGCTGCCTGCAGGGGTGACGGTGGGCTTGATCGGCCCCGACGGCGTGGGCAAATCGACGCTGTTGTCGCTGATTGCGGGGGTGAAAATCATACAGACCGGCGCGGTGGAGGTGTTGGGCGGCGATATGGCCGACAAGCAGGCGCGGCAGGCGTTGTCGCACCGCATTGCCTTTATGCCGCAGGGTTTGGGGCGCAATCTTTATCCCACTTTATCGGTGTATGAAAACATTGATTTTCATGCGCGCCTGTTTGGCTTAAACGCGCAAGAGCGCAAAGCGCGCATTCAGCGCTTGCTTGATGCCACGGGTTTGGCGCCGTTTCCCGAACGCGCCGCCGGCAAGCTTTCGGGCGGCATGAAGCAGAAGCTGAGCCTTTGCTGCGCCTTGGTGCACAACCCCGATTTGCTGATTTTGGACGAGCCGACCACCGGTGTCGACCCTTTATCGCGCCGCCAATTCTGGGCGCTGGTGGACGAATTGCAAAAAGAAAGCCTGGGCATGACGGTGATCGTGGCCACCGCTTATATTGAAGAGGCCGAGCGTTTTGCGCATTTGCTGGCGATGGACGACGGCAAATTGCTGGTCAACGCGCCCACTCAAGAAGTGATGCGCCAATACGGTGTGAACACGCTGGAAGAGGCCTATATCAAAATGCTGCCGTCTGAAAAGCAGCAAGGCTCGGGCGGATTGGCAATCACCCCGTTTGTGCCCGACCCCGCCTCGCCGCCGGCGATGGAAGCGCACGGGCTCACCAAGCGTTTCGGCGACTTCACTGCGGTAGACAATGTGAGCTTTCGCATCGAAAAAGGCGAAATTTTCGGCTTTCTCGGCTCCAACGGCTGCGGCAAATCCACCACCATGAAAATGCTCACCGGCCTTTTGCCTGCTACGGAGGGCGAGGCCGAATTGCTCGGCAAACCCATCGACGCGGGCGGCATGGCAGTGCGCATGCGTGTGGGCTATATGTCGCAGGCGTTTTCGCTGTATGAAGAATTGAGCGTGCGCCAAAATCTGCTCTTGCACGCGCAGCTTTACCAAATGCCGGCTGCGGCGGGCAAACAGGCCGTGGCCGATGCGCTGGTGCAGTTTGATTTGGCCGAAGTGGCCGATACCCGCCCCGCCGATCTCTCGCTGGGCATGCGCCAGCGCCTGCAATTGGCCGCCGCCTGCCTGCACAAGCCCGAGGTGCTGATTCTCGACGAGCCCACTTCGGGTGTCGACCCGGCCGCGCGCGATATGTTTTGGCGCCATCTGCTCAAGCTTTCGCGGCAAGACAAAATCACCATTTTTATTTCCACCCATTTTATGAACGAAGCCGCGCGCTGCGACCGCATTTCGTTTATGCACCGCGGCCGCGTGTTGGCGGTGGGTACACCCGCCGAATTAACCGAGCGCCAGCATGCGCCGGATTTGGAAGAGGCGTTTGTGCAGTATTTGCTGGCAGACGAGCAGGGCGAACAGGCGGAACAAAGGCCGTCTGAAAGCCTGTCTGAAAAAAGCGCTGCCCAATCAAGCCTGTCTGAACAGGAAAAGAATCTTTCAGACAGGCATAGCGAAAGCAAGCCGTCTGAAACAGCCAATCGTGCAACAGAAAGCGTTGCCGCCCAAGCCGCACGGATTGTCCGCGCCGACCAGAGGGCGGATGGGCGTTATGCGGCGGATGAAACGGATTCAGGCGGCTTGATAAGCAGTAGGGTGGGTGTCAACCCACCACCACAGCTTTCAGACAGGCTTGATGAAAACAGGCCGTCTGAACAAGCCGTATCAGTAGAACAACACGGTGGGCTTACGCCCACCCTACCGGTCACCGGCGATGATGCAGCGGATGCGGATTCATCATCAGCAAGTAGGGTGGGTGTCAACCCACCGCCACAGTTTTCAGACAGGCTTGATGAAAACAGGCCGTCTGAACAAGCCGTATCAGCAGAACAACACGGTGGGCTTACGCCCACCCTACCGGCCGCCAGCGATGATACAGCGGATGCGGATTCATCATCAGCAAGTAGGGTGGGTGTCAACCCACCACCACAGCTTTCAGACAGGCTTAATGAAAGTAGGCCGTCTGAAAGCCTGTCTGAAAACCAATCAACATATTCAGACGGCCTTGAAACAAACAATAAGCCGTCTGAAAACCAACCCCAACCCAAGCCAACACCTTCGGCCAACCACAACACCGATTCCCTCAAATACTGGCTCGCCACCGTGTTCACCTTTGCCATGCGCGAGGGTAAGGAATTGCTGCGTGACCGCATCCGCCTGTTTTTTGCGGTGTTGGGGCCGGTGATTCTGATGGCGGCTTTGAGCTGGAGCATTTCGTTTGACGTGCAAAACCTGCGCTTTTCGGTGCTCGACCGCGACCAGAGCAGCCACAGCCGCGAGTTGACGGAATATTTTTCCGGCTCGCGCTATTTTGTCGAACAGCCGCCGCTGCATTCCGATGCCGATGTCGAGCGGGTGTTGAAAGGGGCGCAAACGCAGTTGGTGATTGATATTCCGCCCGGTTTCGGCCGCGATTTGCTGCGCGGTAACAA
>CAYVIS010000079.1:0-8939 GCA_964451565.1 uncultured Neisseria sp. | reverse complement strand
ACAAAAGCCGTCTGAAACAAAAGCCGTCTGAAACAAAAGCCGTCTGAAACAAAAGTCGTCTGAAACAAAAGCCAAGGCTTTTGCACAATACCCTTTCGTCGCTCCTGCGCAGGCAGGAGCCCAGGCTGAAGCGTAGCTTCAGTTGTCAGCCAATTAACAGCAATCAAATGAAAATCTGTAATTATAGTGGATTAGATTTGAACCAGTACAGCGTTGGCTCGCCTTGCCGTACTAGGTGTACTGTCTGCAGCTCCCCGCCTTGTCCTGATTCAAATCTAATCCACTATATTTGATTTTATAAAAATGTTTATCTTTGGTAATGTGCCAGACAAGCAAAGCTTTGCTTTGCCCTAGGCTTCTGCCTGCGCAGGAGCGACGGGTAATCTTTTTGCAAAATACAAAAGCCGTCTGAAAATATGTTTTCAGACGGCTTTGTAGTTGCAGCATCAAATCATCAGCCAAACAAGCGGTTGACGTCGGAAGTTTTCTTACGGTAAGGCAGGCGGATGTCGACGCGGAAAGTGCCGTCGAGTTGGCGGCTTTTTATTTTGGCGTCGTTGTCATACATCAGCGACAAGCGCTCCTGCAGGTTGCGCAGCGCCATCGAATTGCCTTTTTTCTGCGGCTGTACAGGCGTTTCAGGGGTTTCCGGCGGCACGTAGGGGTTTTCGATGCGGATGTAGATCCAATGGTTTTGGCGGGCGGTGAGCACTGAAATATAACCGGGGCGGTGTGCGGTTTCCACGCCGTGGAAGACGGCGTTTTCCAGCAGCGGCTGTAGGAAAAGGTGCGGCGTTTCCGCATCGTCGGGGGCTTGGTGCTGCCACATCACCTGCACGCGGGTGTGGCCCATGCGGATTTGTTCGATGGCGATGTATTCCTGCGCCCATTCGATTTCTTGGCCGAGCGTGCTGGTTTGGCTGCCGTCGCGCAATTGGGCGCGAAACAGGTTGGCCAGATTTTCCAGTAGCGTTTCCGCATCGTAAGGGCGCAGGCGGATCAGGCTGATGGCGGCGTTGAGGCTGTTGAAGAGGAAATGCGGGCGGATGCGGGCGGTGAGGGCGCTCAAGCGCGCTTCGGAGAGCGAGGGAGCGAGGCTTTGGCGGCGGGTGGCCTCGGTATACATGAAAGAGAGGGCGAATGCGTTAAACAGGAAAAAATGCTGCCAAAACAGCTGGCGGGTGCCGAGAACAATATAATCAACTACGATGAAGATGAGGGTGTTGACGATATGGGCAAAGATAACCGCATAAAATTCAGGTTTGATTTTCTGGAAAAAATCGGCAGTCAGATAACCTGTGGTCAAGATAATCAGCAAAGTGGGCGCAGCCCAGCTGGCCTGATTGTAAACCTGCTCCAAATAGCCCTGCGGCGAGCCGCTGATGAGCGGGAAAAAGAAGAGTATGGCCGTGCTCGACAGAATCAGGCGCAAAATAGTGCCAAAATTTCGCATGTCCGGAACTGCAAAATGAGACATTATTTGACGTATAATGGGCATGAGCAATAAACCTTCTTTAGTAAAATAGTAAACAGTGGAACAAGATATGAATGATAGCAAAACCTGGTCGGGTCGGTTTAACGAACCTGTGTCAGAACTTGTAAAAAAATACACAGGCTCGATTGATTTCGACAAGCGTTTGGCCAAATGGGATATTCAAGGCTCGTTGGCGCATGCGCAGATGCTGCAGCAGGCCGGCGTGTTGAGCGAAGCAGACTTGGCCGCCATCCGCGAAGGAATGGCCGCGATTATAGCAGAAATCGAAGCAGGCGAGATGCCTTGGTCATTGGATTTGGAAGACGTGCACATGAACGTCGAGCGCCGCCTCACCGACAAAATCGGCGATGCGGGCAAGCGCTTGCACACCGGCCGCAGCCGCAACGACCAAGTGGCCACCGACATCCGCCTGTGGTTGCGCGACGAAATCACCACCATTCAGGCGCTGATCCAGAGTTTGCAGGCTTCCTTGCTGGATTTGGCCGAACAAAACGCCGAAGTGGTGATGCCGGGCTTCACCCATCTGCAAGTGGCGCAGCCGGTGAGCTTCGGCCACCACATGCTGGCTTACGTGGAAATGCTCGGTCGCGACTTCGAGCGCATGGCCGACTGCCGTAAACGCGTCAACCGCATGCCTTTGGGCGCGGCTGCGCTGGCGGGCACCACTTACCCCATCCGCCGCGAAACCACCGCCGAACTGCTGGGCTTCGAACAAATCTGCCAAAACTCGCTCGATGCCGTATCCGACCGCGATTTTGCCATCGAATTTACCGCCGCCGCCAGCTTGGTGATGGTGCATTTGAGCCGTTTGAGCGAAGAGCTGATTTTGTGGATGAGCCCGCGTTTCGGTTTTATCGACATCGCCGACCGCTTCTGCACCGGCTCCAGCATCATGCCGCAGAAGAAAAATCCCGACGTGCCCGAATTGGTGCGCGGCAAATCAGGTCGCGTTATCGGCCACCTCACCGGCCTGATTATGCTGATGAAATCGCAACCGCTGGCCTACAATAAAGACAACCAGGAAGACAAAGAGCCGCTGTTTGACACCGTCGATACCCTGATCGACACCTTGCGCATCTATGCCGATATGATGCGCGGCGTGACCGTGAAGCCCGACAATATGCGCGCGGCGGTGATGCAGGGCTTTGCCACTGCCACCGATTTGGCCGATTATCTGGTGAAAAAAGGCATGCCGTTTCGCGACAGCCACGAAGTGGTCGCCTTGGCCGTGCGCCATGCCGACGGCGCGGGCGTGGATTTGAGCGAACTGCCGCTGAATGTGTTGCAGAGCTTCTCCGATTTGATTGGCGAAGACGTGTATGAAATGCTCACCCCCGAAGGCAGCCTTAACGCACGCAACCACTTGGGCGGCACCGCGCCTGCGCAAGTGCGTTTGCAGGTGCAGCGTTGGCGTGGTTTGCTGGCCGATTAAGCGGCAATAATGGGAAAAGCATATCCTGTCGACGGGGTATGCTTTTTTTGCATTCAGACGGCCTGTGATATGAAAAGCGGTTGAATGTGAAAATATTTTATCTATTCGAACGTTATGGATAAAAGTTGATTTGACGTGGGGCGGATGTAACCCGGCATTTTCACCACTGTAACGGTTTGGATAAATTTACGCCCATTCCACACAGGTTGTCTGTATACAAATCGGATGCCCGGCAATCATAAGCAATCTTTCAGACGGCGGATAGTGCTTCTAAGCCGTTCGGCCAGTTTCAGACGGCCTCAAGAATGTTTATAGTATTTTCTTTACCGTAGGAATGTTTAATCATCATGGCCGAATCAGACACCGTTTTCCCGCTTGCCGCCATTCTTCACGCAGAAGATTCCGCACCCGCCCAAGCCGTGCTGGATGCCTGTATAGGCCGTCTGAAAGCGCAAGGGCGGCGGGTAGCGGGCTTGAATAATGCCGAATACATCCGCGCCGACGGCAGCACCGACAAATGTGTCCGCTCGATTGACGGTGAACGCAGTTATATTATTTTTCAAGATTTGGGCAAAGATTCCGAATCCTGCCGTCTGAATCCCGGTGCTTTGGCCGAAGCCGCCGCCGAATTGCACTCCGTTGAGGCTGCACAAGCAGATTTGGTGGTGATTAACCGTTTCGGTGTGGTGGAAGCGGCCGGCGACGGTTTGCGGCAGGAATTTGCCGGGTTTGTTTCGGAAGGGCGGCCTGTAATAACGCTGCTCAACCGCAAATATCTGTCGCAGTGGCAAGAGTTTACCGGCGGTTTGGCGGCTGAGTTGCCGCCGGAAGATGAGGTGGTGGAGGCGTGGTTGCAACAGGTGTTGCGGTAAACGCGTATGCCCGGTTTGAAAGCATTCAGGCCGTCTGAAAGGTTAAATCTTTCAGACGGCCTTTTGATTAAAGCTGATATTCATCGTTTCGGTGTCAGGAATTTTCAACCCGATTTAAAAAACGCAGCATCAATAACGCTGCCAACAGGCGGCAACGGGTAATAAGGCCGGGTTTTTCAAATCAGGCTGGTGGTTGGTGTTCATGCGGATTCCTTTTCCTGATTGCTCTGTTCAGGAGAGTTGTTTGGCCAGTTTCAGGCTGTTGGCGACAATGCCCATATTGTCGATTGTATGCTCGGTTTCAACAATCAGCAGGTTGGCGGGGCGGCCTGCGTGCAGACTCATGCGCATTTCGGCAGCAGTGAAGGGCAGGTTGCGGCTGCGGGCGAAGGCTTCGGCGCGGCGGTTGGCGGTTTGCAGCATCGGCAGCAGGGTGATGTCTAGGTGGAAACGGCGTGCGCCCAAAACGATGATGCGGGCGGCAAACCAGTCGGCTTCTTCAGTGAATGCGGCAGGGCTGCTTTGGCTGAAATCGTGGCGCATGGCGGCGATTAAGGCAGCGGTGGTGCGGATTTGCGGCAGCAGCGCTTCGCTGACCAGCGTTTCTGCTAATCCGGCGGGCAGGCTTTCGAGGCACAGGTCGGGGCGGTGGGCATTGCCGTCGACAATCATATGGCAGCGGTGCAGTATGGCAGTATCGGTGTCGGTATCACTGTGGATGGCTTGGATGGCGGTTTTCATTTCGTTTGCTCCTTGGGGTGTTGGATGGGCGGCAAATAAAAAGGCCGCCTCTGGAATCGGGCGGCTGCAGTTTCGCGTTTGTTTAAGGTTTTGCTGTGTTTCAGACAAGCGCAAAAAAGTACCGCACGGGTGTGTGGTACCAATAAAAATAAGCAAAGGGGCGAAAATTTGATGAGTTCATGGAGTGCAGCTTAAAACAAGGCGTCGAGGATTGTCAATATCCAGCGTGCAAATGTGGCGATTAAATTGACAAGTTGTTGTAAACCTTCCATTATTTTTCGCCCCATTTTTTCATCAGCGTGTGGGGAATGCGCAATTGGTCGAGAATACGCGCCACCACAAAGTCGATGAGGTCGTCGATGCTTTGCGGATGATGGTAAAAGCCGGGTGAGGGCGGCAGGATTACCGCACCCAGTTGCGAGAGCTTGAGCAGGTTTTCCAGATGCAGCGAAGAGAGCGGTGCTTCACGCGGCACAACAATCAGCGGGCGCCGCTCTTTTAGTGCGACATCGGCGGCGCGTTCAATCAGATGGTCGGAAGTGCCGTGCGCCACTGCGGCCACCACGCCCATGCTGGCGGGGCAGATAATCATGGCGTCGGCGGGGTTGGTGCCGGAGGCGGGCGGGGCAAACCATTCGTCTTTGCCAAACACGCGCAGGCGGCCGTCTGAAACGCCGAAACGTTCGCATAAAACGCTTTGGCAGGCTGCCGCCGAAGCGGGCAGGCTCAAGCCCATTTCCTGCTGCGCCACCACTTGTGCCGCCTGCGAATACAGCAGCCATACGCTTTTGCCGGCTTGCAGAAGGCATTCGAGCAGGCGCATACCGTAAGGCATGCCGGATGCGCCGGTGAAGGCGAGGGTGACGGTGTTTATCGGGTGCGGCGTGGCGGTCATGTAAACGCTTTGTTTGTAAAATCAGCTTGTTATTATAGGTTAAAACGCGCCGAAATAGTGAAATAGATACGCCACGAGCAAAACAATCGGGGCAAACAGCGGCAGGGTGCGGCGTTTGAGTTCGGGTTCGTTTTTGAGGTGGTGTTTGATGGTTTCAAATAAGACGAATTTGAACAAAAATGCGGCTTCGCAGGCGAGGATGATGCCGCCGATGAGGTGGCCGATAGGGCTGAGCGGGGCGCTGAGGGCGATTGCGGCGAGGGTGGCCAGCGGTATCAGGCAGATAAGCAGCCAGCGCAACAGCATGTTTTTACGGGTGGTTTCAGACATGTGATTCAAACTTGGTGATGAAAACAGTGAGGAGGCCGTCTGAAAGATTTCAGACGGCTTTGTCGGCGTTTAATCGTTTTGCCCGCCGTTTTGTTTGGTTTCGAGCCATTCCCAGCGTTCGAGCTTGTCCAGCAGCAGCATTTCGATTTCTTCGGCACGAGTTTGCAGCGTGGCGGCTTTTTCGTAATCTTTGAAGATTTCGGGGTCGGAAAGCTGCGTGTTCAAATCGGCTTGTTCGGCTTCGAGCGCGGCTAATTCGTCGGGCAGGGCGTCGAGCTCGCGTTGTTCTTTATATGAGAGCTTCACCGTGCGGTTGGCTTTGGGTTTGGCTTTTTCCGGCTCGGAGGCCGTCTGAAGCTTGGGCGTGGCGGCTGCATCTATTTTGTCTGCGCGGCTTTTGGCGTCGATATAGTCTTGATAGCCGCCGATGTATTCTTTCAGACGGCCTTCTCCTTCGAAAACAATGCTTTGGGTAATCACATTATCCAAAAACATCCGGTCGTGGCTCACTAAGAAAACTGTGCCGGGATAATCGCGCAGCAATTCTTCCAACAGCTCTTGTGTGTCGATGTCCAAATCGTTGGTCGGCTCGTCGAGCACCAGAATATTGGCCGGACGGGTAAACAGTTTGGCCAACAGCAGGCGGTTGCGTTCGCCGCCGGAAAGCGAGGAAACGGGGCTTTGTGCGCGGGCTGGGTGGAAGAGGAAATCTTCCAGATAGCTCATTACATGCTTTTTCTTACCGCCGATTTCCACATAGTCGTTGCCTTGGCCGAGGGTGTAGAACACGGTGTCGTTTTCGTTTAGCGCGCTGCGGAATTGGTCGAAATAAGCGACTTCCTGTTTGCTGCCGAGGCGGATTTTGCCGAATGTGGGCTGTAATTCGCCCAAAATCAGTTTTAAAAACGTAGTTTTGCCGATGCCGTTGGGGCCGATGAGGCCGATTTTGTCGCCGCGCTGGATGATGGCGGTGAAGCGTTCCATAATTTTTTTGTCGGCATAGTGGAAAGAGGCATCTTCCAATTCGGCGATGATTTTGCCGCTTTTTTCACCGGCGGCGAGTTTGAAGTTGACCTGACCTTGCACGTTGCGGCGCTCGGCGCGTTGTTTGCGCAATTCTTCCAAGCGTTTGACGCGGCCTTCGTTGCGGGTGCGGCGCGCTTCGATGCCTTTGCGTATCCAGGCTTCTTCTTGGGCGTGGAATTTGTCGAACAGGCGGTTGTGTTCGGCTTCGACGGCCAATTCGTCGGCTTTTTTCTCGCTGTATTTGGAAAACGAGCCGGGATAGCTGCGCAGCGTGCCGCGATCAAGCTCAACAATGCGGCTGGCGATGTTGTCGAGAAAGCGGCGGTCGTGGGTGATGACCACCATGCTGCCGGAGAATTGTTTGAGCAGGTTTTCCAGCCAGATAATGGCGTCGATATCGAGGTGGTTGGTGGGCTCGTCGAGCAATAAAATATCGGGTTTCTGCACCCAGGCCTGCGCCAGCGCCACGCGCTTTTTCTGGCCGCCTGAAAGGTTGCCGATAAGTTCGTTTTCGGGCAGGCCGAGTTCGCTGATGGTTTGGCGGATGGCGGCGTCAAACTGCCAGCCGTCTTGCGCTTCGATTTGGCTTTGCAGCTCGTTTAATTCTTTAAACAGCGCATCGTCTTGGCTGCTTTCGAGCGCGTGGCTGACTTGGTGGTAGCGGCGCAGAATGTCGCGCAGGCCGCCGAGCCCTTCGGATACGGCGTCGAACACGCTGGTTTGCGGGTCGAAAAAAGATTCTTGCGGCACATAAACGATTTTGAGGCCGTTTTGGATGATGATTTGGCCGTCGTCGAGCTTCTGCACGCCGGCGAGGATTTTGAGGAATGAGGATTTGCCCGCGCCGTTGCGGCCGATGAGGCCGATTTTTTCGCCGCTGTCGAGTTGGAAGGCAGCGTGGTCGAGTAGGGCGACGTGGCCGACGGCGAAAGAGGCGTTTTCTACTTGCAGGATGTTCATAAGTTTGGGTTCGGCAGTGCGTGGCAAAAGGCGTATTTTAACTGATTTTGCGGCGGATAACGAGATGAGGCCGTCTGAAAAAAACAGCTTTCAGACGGCCTTATATAGTGAATTAGGTTGAACCCATACGGCGCTGACCCGCTTTGCCGTACTAAGTGTACTGTCTGCGGCTTGCCTCAAAGAGAACGATTTACTAAGGTGCTGAAGAATCAAGTAAATCAGTCCCGCCTTGTCTTGATTCAAATTCAATCCACTATAGTTTGCTACGCTTAACCGGCCTGCATGTCTTCGTTGTCGTCATGAAGAGGCGGTTTGGAAGCCGGGTACAATATGCCAAATTTGTTCGACGCAGTTTTTCAGCAGTTTGAGCGAGGGGTCTTCTTCGTATTCGTCGAGATAGATGAAGCTCATCGGCAGGGTTTGGCGGTATTCGTCGAGGATGCTGATGGGCTTGCCGCTTGCCCACGCGGCTTCGGCTTTGTGGGCGGGCACCATCGCTACGCCGACACCTTCGCACACCAAATCGATGATGGTTTGCGGATAGTCGCAGATAATCTGCTGCTTGGGCGAGATTTTGTGTTTGCGCCAAAATTGCTGCAGGTTTTTGCGGCTGCCGGAAGTGCCCGACATTTCAATCCATGCCTGCTGGCCGAGGCTGGAGGGCAGGTTGTTTTGAATTTCCTGTGTTTTGTCACTGGCGCAAATCAGTGCATAGTGGATGTCTTCGAGAAACACGCTGCGCAGGCTGCGGTGGGTGATGGGGCCGAGGAAGAAACCGCCGTGAAGCTGTTTGGCCAATACGCGTTGCTCGATTTCGCCGCTCATGCCGTATTGGATGTGCAGCTGGATATCGGGGTCTTGCTGCAGGATGGTTTGGGTAAGCCTGCTGATTTTGGCGGGGTCGGCGGGGTGGATGAGGCCGAGCTCGGCGTGGGCTTCGTAATGTTCGGCCAAGGTTTTGGCGAAGCAGTCGAGTTTGTGGTGTTGTTGCAGCAGCGCTTCGGCTTCGGGCAGGAAAGCTTCACCCGCCAGCGTGAGGCTCATGCCGTTGGTGTTGCGCTTAAACAGAGTGATATCGAGATTTTTTTCGATGGCTTTGATTTGCGCGGAGACGGCAGGCTGGGAAAGGTGCAGCTTTTCGGCGGCTTGGGTGAGGTTGCCGATGTGGGCGACTACGGTAAAGGTTTT
>CAYVIS010000078.1:0-8971 GCA_964451565.1 uncultured Neisseria sp. | reverse complement strand
TTCTGAATACTCTACCAAGTAAATGATTTTTAATATATTATTAACTTGTCATAATGCGAAATTATGAACATTCCTATAACAAGGCCTCTCTTTCTTCTTTTTCCCGTAATAAAAGCAATTCAGACGGCTTTTATTTTGAAAGCCGTCTGGAACGTATTTAAACACCTCTGAGATATTAATCCCGCTCCACAGCCAAAGCCACACCCATGCCGCCGCCTACGCATAAAACAGCCAAACCTTTTTTGGCATCACGCCGCTGCATTCCATGCAGCAAGGTCACCAGGATGCGGCAGCCGGATGCGCCGATGGGATGACCCAAGGCGATGGCGCCGCCGTTGACGTTGACTTTTTCCATATCGAAACCCAGCTCGCGGGCAACGCCTAACGCTTGGGCGGCGAAAGCTTCGTTGCCCTCAATCAAATCCAAATCGGCAATCTGCCAACCGGCTTTCTGCAAGGTCTGCTCAACTGCGGGCACCGGCCCCAAGCCCATGATTTCCGGTTCGATACCGGCAGCGGCATATGCTTTGATTCTGGCCAGTGGCTGCAATCCCAAGGTTTCGGCTTTGGCGGCACTCATCAGCATCACGGCGGCGGCGCCGTCGTTGATGCCCGAAGCGTTGGCGGCGGTCACGCTGCCGTCGGGCTTGAACGCCGGACGCAGTTTGGCGATGCTTGCCGCATCGGCGTCGGCTTTGATGTATTCGTCGTGGTCGAATATCAGCGGCTCACCTTTGCGCTGCGGGATGGCAACGGGCACGATTTCGTCTTGGAATCTGCCTGTAGCTTGTGCCGCAGCGGCGCGTTGTTGTGATGTCAGCGCCAAGGCATCTTGCTCTTCGCGGCTGATGTTCAGCTTGGCAGCAATGTTTTCGGCGGTGATGCCCATGTGGTATTGCTGATAGGCATCGGTGAGGCCGTCTGCAACCATGCTGTCGATCAGGCTGCCGTTGCCCATTTTTTTGCCGCTGCGGTAGCCTGCCAGCAGATGCGGCGCTTGCGACATGGATTCCTGCCCGCCCGCAATCACGATTTCGCTGTCGCCGCAGGCAATGCTGCGCACGGCGGCCTGCACGGCGCTAAGCCCCGAGCCGCAAACGGTGTTGATGGTGGTGGCGGGAATGTGCACCGGCAAACCTGCGCCCAATGTGGCTTGGCGGGCGGGGTTTTGGCCGACGCCTGCGGTCAGCACGTTGCCCATAATCACTTCGTCTACCGTTTCCGGCGCGATGCCGGTGGTTTCGAGCAGATTTTTAATAACGGCGGCACCCAATTGGGGCGCGCTGATGCTGCTGAGGCTGCCCAAGAAGCTGCCGATGGCTGTGCGCTTGGCGGCGACAATAACGATATCTTTCAATATGTTCTCCTTTGTTTTTTGGTGTAGATTTTTGATTTATTGGTATATTTTGCCGTTGTGTTTCAACCAACCGTCAGCATGCCTGCCTTGCGGATCGTGATGCGTCCAGTGAATCACCCCGCCCTGCTTCGACCATTCGTATTCGCCGAAAAACGCCACTTCATCACCCTTTTTCAGGCCTTTGATTTTGGGCGCCAAGTCGATGTTGTGCGCGACGAGCAGCGTTTGGCCGCTGTCGAGTTTGAGGATAAAGAGTTGATGGCGCGAGCCTTTATTATCATCAGGCAGCGTTTTGAGCACTTTGCCGCGCCCCTCAATCTGCACATCATTTTGTTGGCGCTTAAAGGCCGTCTGAAGTCTGTTGTCGCTGTCGGCGGCGTTTGCCGTTACGGTTGTTTGCGTTTGTGGCGGCGTTGTGTCCGGCTGCCTTTGCTGATAGGCAAATAAAGCAGCCGCAGCAGCAACGATCCAAATCCATTTAGGCATATCGGTCGGTTTCCAGAGGGGTTGTTGGAATATTGAAAAACTGCCCGAAACATATTCGGGCAGGCTTCGGTTAGCGCGGTTTGCGTTTGAATTTCAAATCGTAGCGGATTTCCGACATCACCGCTTTCAGATTGTATTCGAGGATTTCGTCAACCAAGGCAGGCGTTTGCTCGTTGAGGCTTTGCTGCAACTGATAAGTCAGCGCGGCTGCCTGTTTTTGCACGGCCACGCGCACCATGCCGGATACGGCGTCGGTCAGGTGCGGGCGCAGGCGTTTGACCAAGCGTTCCATCAATTCCTGCTCCGACAAACACATCACCGGCAGCCCCGGCGCCACTTGCGGGTCGACAACCTGCACGGTAACGGGAATCTGACCGGGCGCATCAAACAAGTCTTCACCGCCCTCTTCCTGCGGCTGCTCTGCGTCATCCGTCTCCTGTGCCGCTTGTGCGGCGCGGCGCTTGGGATTGAGCCACACGGTGCGGGTGGTTTGCACTTGTTCGTCTGATGCTGCGCGTAAAGCGGTTTGCTCGCTCAACCAGTCTTCCTGCAGCAATACGGTGGTATCGGTTTCCTCAATCGGCGTTTGCTCGTCCACCGCTTCGTTGTGCTCCTGCTGCCATTGCAGCAAATATTCGCGCAATACTTTTTCACGCGCGGCGGCATCGAGGCTGCGGCTGTCTTCCTGCGGCGCTGCTGCGGGCTGGCGGACAGGTTCGGCGGCAGCGATGTGGATATCGGCAGGCGCTGCTTCGGCCTGCAACGGCGCTTGGCGTTTTTCGCGCAATTGTTCCAAACCGCGCTCCCAGTCGAATTCTTCCTGTTGGACTTGCGCTTGGCTGTTGGTTTCGGAAGCAGATTCTTCCAGCGTAAATGTGAGATCGGATGTTGGGCGTTGGTTGCTCATTATAGAAATACTTTCATTCGGTTGCCGTTTGCTATAATGCGCACATTCTAACAGATTATTAAAGGAAACATCATGAGCAGCATCGAACAGCGCCTCGATTATTTGGAAGAAAACAATGAAGTGTTGCGCATGCAGAACCATGTGCTGGCCACGGCATTCAAAGGCATGATTCGCGCCCTGCCCGCCGATATTGCGCAAGATGTGGTCGAATCGGTGCAGCTGGCTTTTGAAGATGCCCTCGCCGAACTCAATTATGAAGACAGCCCGCATGTCGACCTGTTTCATGACGTGACCTACGCTTTCTTCCGCGAAAAAGAGCGCTAAACCGCGCTTTTGGCCGTCTGAAAAGCTTGCGTAGGCTTTGTAAATTTATGCTAAAATACGCATTTATTTATTTCTTCAGGAAATGTAACCATGAACATGAAAAAATGGATTGCTGCCGCCCTCGCCTGCTCTGCTTTGGCTTTGAGCGCATGCGGCGGCCAAAACGGCGGCGGCAGCGCATCTGCTCCCGCCCAAAACCCCGACAAAGTTTACCGTGTGGCCATGAATGCCGAATTTGCGCCGTTTGAATCGCTCGATTCATCCAACCAAGTGCAAGGCTTTGATGTGGACTTGGTCAACGCGATGGCCAAAGCGGGTAATTTTAAAGTGGAATTCAAACACCAACCGTGGGACAGCCTCTTCCCCGCGCTGGCCAACAGTGATGTCGATATTCTGGCTTCTGCCGTCACCATCACCGACGACCGCAAGCAGACCATGGATTTCACCGATCCCTATTTTGAAATCACCCAAGTCATTTTGGTGCCGGAAGGCAAAGACATCAAATCGGTAGCGGATTTGAAAAACGTGCAGAAAGTCGGCGTGGTTACCGGCAACACCGGCGACTTTGCCGCTTCGAAAATTCTGGGCAACGACAGCTCAAAAATCGCCCGCTTTGAAAATCTGCCGCTGCTGATTAAAGAGCTGGAAAGCGGCGGTTTGGACGCGGTGGTGAGCGACAGCGCCGTGGTCGGCAACTACATCAAAAACAACAGCGGCAAAGGCTTCAGCATGGTAGCCGTGCCCGATTTTGAAGTGGAAAACTACGGCATGGCCGTGCGCAAAGGCGATACCGCCACGCTGAACATGTTGAACGATGCGTTGAAACAAGTGCGCGCCAGCGGCGAATACGAGCAAATCCACGGCAAATATTTTGCCAAGTAAGTTGACCGTGTTGACGAACAGCCCGATGACTTTCATCGGGCTGTTTTCTTGAATGAAACGTAGAATGAGTGTCAACCCATCATTTCCGTAGCTTGCTAAACTTCGATGGAGTTGTTGCACCACAACACAAAGGCCGTCTGAATAACAATTGTCATTCAGACGGCCTTTGCGATTCCGGTGGCTTGAATTACAACACTTTCACAATGCTTTCGCACAGATAGCGGATATTCGCTTCGGTAATCCCTGCCACGTTGATGCGGCCTGAGCGCACGGCGTAGATGGCGAATTCGTCTTTCAGGCGGTCGACTTGTTCGGCACTGAGGCCGCTGAACGAGAACATACCGTTTTGGTTGACGATGAAACTGAAATCTTGTTCCGCACCGTATTCTTGCAGCAAATCAACGAATTTTTGGCGCATTTCTTTGATGCGGCCGCGCATTTCGTCCAATTCGGCAATCCATTGCGCTTTCAACGCTTCGTCTTGCAACACAATCGCCACCGCGCTGCCGCCGTGTGACGACGGGTTGGAATACAGCGTGCGGATGATGGTTTTCACTTGGCTGAACGCGCGGTTGGCGGTTTCTTCATCGGCGGCCACCAAGGTGAACGCGCCGACACGTTCGTTGTAGAGACCGAAGTTTTTCGAATACGAGCTGGCCACCAGCATTTCCTGATGGTTGGCGGCAAACGCGCGCAGACCGGCCGCGTCTTGTTCCAAACCGTTGGCGAAACCTTGGTAGGCGAAGTCAAACAGCGGCAACCAGCCTTTTTCGGCCGACATTTTTGCCAGTTGCGCCCATTGCTCAGGCGTGGGGTCGATGCCGGTGGGGTTGTGGCAGCAGCCGTGCAGCAACACCACATCGCCCGCTTCGGCTTGCGACAAGTCGGCAATCATGCCGTCCCAGTCGAGGCCGTGGCTGGTTTTGTCGTAATAGCGGTAGTCGCGGATGTTGATGCCGACGGCGTTGAAAATGGCATTGTGGTTGGGCCAGGTCGGCGCACTGATCCACACGTTTTTAGCATTGGTTTGGCGTTTGATGAATTCGGCAGCCACGCGCAGCGCACCGGTGCCGCCGAGGCTTTGTGCGGTTTTGGCGCGTTTGTTTTGCACGATTTCGCTATCCGCGCCAAACAGCAGTTTTTGCGTTTCGGCATTGAACGCGGCCACGCCGTCGATGGTGAGGTAGTTTTTGGTGTTTTCGGTTGCCAACAGGCGTTTTTCAGCCTCTTTGACGGCTTTCACAATCGGCGTTTGACCGTCGGCATCTTTATAAACGCCGATACCGAGGTTGACTTTGCCTTCGCGGGTTTCGGCTTTAAACGCTTCGCCCAAACCTAAAATCGGATCGGCCGGAGCCGCTTGGATTTTTTCAAACATGATGACACCTTTCTGCAATGAAAACGGAATAAAACAAGCTTAAAATTTCAATGGAAGATATTACCCGCTTTAAGCCGGATTGAAAACAATCCGCACCTGTTTATTTGGTTTAAATCATATTGGCCGTCTGAATCCGTTTATGATTCAGACGGCCTCCGCTTCAATTATCCAAACAGTTCAGCAACTCCAGCGGCGCGGCAATCCGCACATCATACGGCCAAGTTTCGGTCGGATCGCTGGCGGCAATATAGCCCCAATCCACCAATATCGTTTTCATGCCGGCATTTTTACCCGCCTGCATATCGCGTTCGGCATCGCCCACATACAGGCAATGCTCGGGCGCGATGCCGATTTGTGCGCAGGCGTGCAGCATCGGTTTTACACTGGGTTTGGCTTCGTCGCAGGTGTCGCCGCTCACCACCACGGCGGGCGGCACGGCAAAACCGAGCTTCGGCACCAGGCGGTGGGTGAAGGTGTGCGGTTTGTTGGTGATGATGCCCCACTTCAGCCCTTGCGCATCGAGGGCGCGGATTAAGTCGTTGATGCCGTCAAACAATACCGTATCGCAATCGAAACAGCGTTCGTATTCGGCCAGATAGTCTTGCCGCCATTGCGCGTGTTCGGGGTGGTTTTTGTCGATGCCTGCGCCCATCAGAATCAGGCCGCTGGCGCCGTGGCTGGCAACGGGGCGCACTTCGGCCATGCTTTTTTCGGGCAGGCTGTGGCGGCGCAACAAGGTATTGAGCGCACCGCCCAAATCGAGCGCGGTGTCGGCCAGCGTGCCGTCGAGATCGAATAATACGGCTTGTGTGTTCATGTTTGGTTTCCGTCTGTGAAAAGGCCGTCTGAACGGCTTGTGGTGAGTCTGTCGAACCATTCAGACGGCCTTAATTTTAACAGAATGTGCTAACGGATGGATAACGATAGGGCTGGGGTTGACTGATTTTCGGGGTGTGTCGGTGTCTGTATGGATTGAAAATACTCGGGCCAGCAGATAAAGCTTCCTACTCCGTCACTGTTGGGCTCCGACCCGACAATCCAGTTTTAGGCCGTCTGAAATATTGAGATATTCCTGCAAACCGACTATCTGGATTGTCGGGTCGGAGCCTGGGTAGCGTAGCGGACTTGCGCAGCTACAATGACGGTGCGTATATTTTTTATCAACTCACCAAACCTAATCAACCGCCGATTTTTGTTTCCTTAATATGACTTACTGACTGTCATTCTTCATATGCAAAATCCACGACTGCACGTCACCAAACCATCAAACGGGCGGATATCACCCGCCCCTACGCAAATAGGGTTTGCCGTTTCAGACGGCCTTTAATGCGCATGACCGTGATGATGATGTCCGTGTTCCCCATGGGCATGTGCTTCCGGCGTGCACAACAATTCATCGCCGTGACCGTGTGCGCGGCTTTCGGTCTGCACGGTGGTGTGGCTGATATTTTTGTGTTGCAACATATGCTCAATCTGTTGCACGATTTTTTCCGCTTCGGCCACGCTGAGGCTGCCGTCGACAACGATGTGGCAAGACAAGGCGTGCAGGCCGCTGGTGATGCTCCAGAGATGCAAATCGTGCACCGATTCCACGCCGTCGACTTGGCGGATGGCAGCCACGATTTCGTCGCTGTCGATGTCGGCGGGTGCGCCTTCCATCAGAATATGGGCGGCGCTTTGCAACACGCCCCAGCCGCTTTTCACAATCAGCAAGGCCACCAACACGCTGGCGAGCGGGTCGGCCCAGCGCCAGCCGAACGCCATCATCAGCAAGGCAGCGGCAATGGCGCCGACCGAGCCGAGCAGGTCGCCCAATACATGCAGATACGCGCCGCGCATATTGACGTTGTCTTCGGTGTCGCCGCCGCGATGCATATACCAAGCCACAAAAATATTCACCAACAGGCCGATGCTGCTGACGATAAGCATGCCGACTGTGGCAATTTCGGGCGGGTTTTGTAAGCGTTTAACTGCTTCAATCACAATCCATACGGCAATCAGCAGCAACGTCAGGCCGTTGACGGCGGCGGCAAGAATTTCAAAGCGTTTGTAGCCGAAGGTTTTATTGCGGCTGCTGATGCGTTCGCCGAAAGTAAAGGCGGCCAACGACAAAGCCAGCGCGGCGGCATCGGAAAACATGTGGCCGGCATCAGAAAGCAGCGCCAGGCTGTTGGTGAGCAGGCCGCCGATGATTTCCACCACCATATAGACGGCGATGATGATAAGCGACACGCGCAACACTTGTTTGTTTGCGCCGTGGCTGTGATTGTGACTGTGTGCGGATGACATGGCGAATCCTAACAATTTAATGATGGGAAACATGCTCGACAGCCTGCTTGAGCAGCCCGATAACATGCGCGTCGTCTTCGGAATAATACAGCGTGGTGCCGTCACGGCGGAATTTCACCAGCCGCAGGTTTTTCAACAGCCGCAACTGATGCGAGGTGGCCGACTGGCTCAAGCCCAAGCGTTCGGCAATATCGCCTACGGCATGTTCGCCGCCGCACAATAATGTGAGGATGCGGATGCGGGTGGGGTCGCCGAGCGCTTTAAACAGTTGTGAGAGTTGGAATAAGGTTTCTTCATCGAGTTCGTTTTTCATATTTATATATGAGCATTTTTTCATATAATGAATTATAGACAAGGCCGTCTGAAAAAGTCAAACCGCTTTCAGACGGCCTTGTCGGTATTTGATGATTGTCTGTTTTTCAGACGGCCTCAGCGGTTTAATGCCTGCTGCCAACTGCCCTGTTGCGGTGTTTCGCGCAGGCTTTGCTCGAAATCTTCCAACATATCCAGTTCGAAGCGGCTGAACCCCGCCCGTTCGCGCGCTTCGATGTTCACGTAGCCGCGAAAAATAAACAAATCGTAGCGCGAAATCAGCGTGCGAAACAGGCTTACCGGCTCCAGCCCGCGCGTGCGGCAAAGGTGTTGGTACCAATGATTGCCGATTTGCACATGCCCTACTTCGTCGCGGTAAATAATATCGAGCACGGCGCAGGTTTCCTCGTCGCCGCGTTGCGCCACTTTGGCACGGATGCCGGGCGTGACATCCAGCCCGCGCGCTTCCAAAACCCGTGGCACCAAAGCCATGCGCAGCAGCGGATCGAACGCGGTTTTATAGGCCATGTCCCACAAATGATTGTGCGCCTCGAAATCACCGTAATCAAAGCCGTGTGCGTTCAGACGGCCTGTCATCAACGAAAAATGATAAGCCTCTTCTTTGGCCACACGAATCCAGTCGCGCGTGTATTGCTGCGGCAGCTTGCGGAAGCGGTAAGCCGCATCCAGAGCCAGATTGATGGCATTGAATTCGATATGGCAAATCGCGTGCAGCATCGCCGCATAGCCTTCGGGTGTGGTCATTTTTCGTTTCTGCACATCGGCAGGCGCAACCAAATCGGGTTTGGCCGGGCGCCCGGCAAAGCGGAAATCCAGCACCGCCGCATCGTCATCGAATAAGCATTCCGCCGCTGCCGCCGCATCAAACAGCGCTGCGGCCATGCGGCATTTTTCATCGGCGCGGCTTTCCAGCAGCGCCGCTTCCAGCAAGGGATAAGGGTTGTAAGACATAACAATCGGGGCAGTTGACCAGTTTGGCCGCATTATAACCGATGCCGCAAACGCCTGTGTATAA
>CAYVIS010000077.1:0-9016 GCA_964451565.1 uncultured Neisseria sp. | reverse complement strand
CCGCCGCCGTAGAAGTTTTCAAAGAACGGCAAATCTTTGGTTTTGCCGTAGCCGTTGGCATAGCCGACTTCGCCGCCCAACATCAGGGTGAAGTCTTTGCTCAGCGGGAAGAACCAAGTTTGGTTGTGGGTGAGGCTGTAGTATTGCAAATCGCCGCCGGGCAGACCGAATTCGCTGTTGACGTTGGTGATGTAGCCACGGGTCGGCCACAGCGCGCTGTCGGTTTTGTTGCGTCCCCAACCTACCGAGCCTTTCCAAATCCAGCCTTTGAATTTACCGCTACAGTCTCTGGTATCGTTGTCTGCTGCGCACGACGGGTCATTGAAGTTACCATTTTTTTCAATAAAGTCACGATAACGCTTCGGTGCACCATCATAAATATTCACTGCTAGATGCTCAGCACCCATACCGAAGTTGACACGGTCGTATTCGGTAACCGGCACGCCCATGCGCACACCGCCGCCCAGCGTGGTGGTTTTATATTGCTGGGTGCTCGATGTGGCTTTGCGCGGGTCGTACACGCGGCCATACAAATCGTAGCCCATGCTCACGCCGTCTGGGGTGAAATAGGGATCGGTAAACGACAGCGATGCGTTTTGAGTGGTTTTACTGCGCGACACCCGTGCCGAAACAGATTTGCCGGTGCCGAACAAGTTGTCTTGCGCCACGCCCAAGGCCATCACCAAGCCGGTGTCCTGCACCCAGCCTGCGCTCAAGTCGAGCGAGCCGGTGGAGCGCTCGTTGACAGACATATCCAAATCCACCTGGTCGGGTGTACCGGCCACGGGGCGGGCGTCAAACTGCACGTTATCAAAATAGCCGAGCAGCTCGACGCGCTCTTTCGAGCGTTGCAGCTTCGAGGTATCGTAAGGCGCGGCTTCCATTTGGCGCAGCTCGCGGCGAATCACTTCATCACGGGTTTTGTTGTTGCCGCTGATGTTGATTTCGTTGACATAAACTTTGCGGCCCGGCTCGACATGCAAAACGAAATCGACTACGCGGGTGTCGGGATTCGGCACCGGCTGCACATTGATTTCGCTGAAGGCATAGCCTGCGCTGCCCATGGCCGTCTGCATCGCTTGCAGGCTGTCGACCATTTTCTGGCGCTCATACCATTTGCCTTCCTTCATGGTCAGCAGTTTTTGCAGGCTTTCTTTAGGCACTTCGCGGGTATCGCCTTCGATATTCACTTTGCCCCAACGGTAGCGCTCGCCTTCATGCACATTGATGTTGATGGTCTGCTTGGTTTTGTCGTCGTTGGTTTGGATATCGGTGTTGAGGATGCGGAAATCGAAATAGCCGTTGTTTTGGTAATACTCGGATACGCGTTCCAAATCCTGATTGAATTTCTGCTCGTTAAACTGATTGCTCTTGGTCAGCCAGGTCCACATGCCGCCGTCGCTCAACGACATTTGGTTTTGCAGCCTGCGGTCGGAATAGCGCTCGTTGCCTTCGAAATTGATTTCGGTGATTTTGGTGCTCTTGCCCTCGTCTACCTTCACGTCAATCGCCACGCGGTTGCGCGCCAAACGGGTAACCGTCGGGGTGATTTCCACCGACTGTTTGCCGCGACTGACGTATTCCTGTTTCAAACCGGCCACGGCCTGATTGAGGGTGGCTTGGTTAAACGGCTGCGCCTCGGCCAGGCCGAAGTTGTTGAAGTTCTGCTTGATGACGCTGTTTTGCAGCATCTTTGCGCCGGTGATGTTGAGCGTGCTGATGGTCGGGCGCTCCACCACGGTCAGCAACACCTGATTGCCCAAGGTTTCCACGCGCACATCGTCGAAGAAGCCGGTGGCATACAGATTTTTGATGATTTCTTCGCCGCGCGCGTCGGTAAACGTATCGCCCACTTTCACCGGCAGGTAGTTGAATACGGTGCTCGGTTCGGTGCGCTGCAAGCCTTCTACACGGATATCCTGAATGGTAAAGTCGGCCAGTGCGAAAGGCGACAGGCTCAGCATCATCAGGGTTGCGGTAAGTTGTTTCAATTTCATAAGGTCTTATCCAAACAAACGGGTTATATCGTTAAAGAAGGCCACCAGCATCAGCATCAACATAGCGATGATGCCGAAGCGCAAGCCGAGCATCTGAATGCGCTCGCTCAGCGGCTTACCTCGTATCCATTCGGCGGTATAATACACTAAGTGACCGCCGTCCAACACTGGAATCGGTAATAAATTCAATACGCCCAGGCTCACACTCACCAAGGCCAGGAATTCCAAATAGCTCTGCAAGCCGATGGCGGCGGAGCGTCCGGCCACATCGGCAATCGTCAGCGGCCCCGAAATATGGTTCATCGAAGCCTGCCCGGTGAGCAGCTTGCCGAAGAATTTTACCGTGAGTGTGGAATAATGCCACATTTTTTCCCAACCCATCGCAAAGGCTTCGGGCACCGACGGCGTAAAGTGGTGACTGATTTTCTCATGCCACGCCGCATCACGCTCTGCCGCCACGCCTACTTTACCGATTAATGAGCCGTCTGAAAGCTCTTCCGAGTCGGGGCGCAAATCGGTGCTCAAGGTTTGGCCGCCGCGCGTATATTCAATCTGAATCAGCCGCCCCGGGCTCTGGCGGAACAAAGCAGCCCACTGCGCCCAAGTTTCCAATCGCTCGCCGTTGGCACTCAGCAGCGTATCGCCTTTCTGCAAACCGGCGCGCTCAGCGGGGCTGCCTGCCACCACCATGCCGATTTGGTTGGTGACCTTAAACGGCCACAAACCGATATTGCCGTTTTGCTTGGCCACATCGGCCGCTGCTGCCGTACCGGCCACATCTATGCTGCGCACGGCATTTTGGCCGTTTTCCGCCGTCACCGCCACATCGACTTTGCCCGCATCCAGATTCAACACCATCTCGGTTTGTGCATCGCCCCAATCTTTCACCGCCACGCCGTTGACCGAGTTGATTTTATCGCCGGCTTGGAAACCCGCTTGCGCGGCGATGCTGGCCGGTTCGACCGTGCCGACATAGGGGCGGATTTCGGTGACGCCGAAAGAAAAACTCAAGCCATACAACACGGCGGCCAACAGCAGATTGGTAATCGGTCCGGCAGCAACAATGGCGATGCGCTTGGCCGGATGCTGCTTGTCGAACGCATACGGTAAATCGGCTTCGGCGACATTGCCTTCGCGGGTATCGACCATTTTCACATAACCGCCGAGCGGAATCGGCGCCAGACACCATTCGGTGTCGCCGCGCTTTTTCTTGTAAAACGGTTTGCCGAAGCCCACCGAAAAGCGCAACACTTTCACGCCGAACAGACGCGCAACGATGTAGTGGCCGAATTCGTGCAGGCTCACCAAAATCAAAATCGCGACAATAAACGCTAAAATCGTCAAAACCACTCCTAACCGCGCGCGGCGGCGATGTATTGTTGTGCCGCCATGCGGCTTTGCGCATCTTGCGCCAACAAGGCCTCAAGCGTATCGAGGCCGTCTGAAAAATCTTGTGCCAGCGCGTGTTCGACCACACGGGCGATGTCGGTGAAACGGATTTGGCCGTTTAAAAATGCGGCCACTGCTTCTTCGTTGGCGGCATTGAGCACGCAGCTCGCGCCGCCGCCTGCCTGCATGGCCTGATAAGCCAGCTTCAAGCAGGGGAAACGGGCGAAATCGGGTTCGCAAAACGTCAACCCGCTGAGGCTGCCGAAATCAAGCGCGTCCACGCCGGAATCGATGCGCTCGGGCAGGCCGAGGCAATAAGCAATCGGCGTGCGCATATCGGGGTTGCCCATTTGCGCCAACACCGAGCCATCGAGGTAGCGCACCATGCTGTGAATCACGCTTTGCGGGTGAATCACCACTTCCAGTTTGTCGGGCAGACAGTTGAACAGCCAATGCGCTTCAATCAGCTCCAACCCTTTATTCATCATCGTCGCCGAATCGACGGAAATTTTCTGCCCCATACGCCAATTCGGATGCTTCACCGCCTGCGCGGGGGTGATGCCGTCAAACGCGGCCAAATCGGTGTTGAGAAACGGCCCGCCCGATGCGGTGAGAATCAGCGACTGAATGCCGTGCGCGTTCAGACGGCCTTGGTAATCGTGCGGCAACACCTGATAAATGGCGTTGTGTTCGCTGTCGATGGGCAACACTTTCGCGCCGTTATCAGCAGCGGTCTGCATAAACAGCGCACCGGCCACCACCAGCGTTTCTTTGTTGGCCAGATAAATGGTTTTACCCGCTTTGGCCGCCGCCAGCGCTGAGGGCAGACCCGCCGCGCCGACAATCGCCGCCATCACGCCGCTCACTTCGGCGGCAGAAGCCACGTCCACCAAGGCTTGCGCACCGTGCAGCACTTCGGTGCGGCAGCCTGAGGCAGCAAGCTGTTGCGCCAACTTGGCGGCGTGCTCGACATCGGCCACCACCGCATATTGCGGCTGAAACTGCACGCATTGCGCCGCCAGCTTTTCCACCTGCGTGTGGCCGGCCAGCGCGAAAATGCGGAATTTGTCGGGATGGCGTGCCACCACATCGAGCGTGCTCACGCCGATGCTGCCGGTGCTGCCTAAAACGGTTAAGACTTGTTGCGTCATGGTTTGGTTCTGTTTGAGGCCGTCTGAAAGGATTCAGACGGCTGAATATTTTAGAAATCTAAGGGGCATCCATGCGTTTCAGACGGCCTTGATTTATCAGAGGCCGTCTGAAAACATTATGCCAGCAATGCCATCATCGCGGCATACACGCTCACCACCGCAATCAGGCTGTCGGTGCGGTCGAACACGCCGCCGTGGCCGGGCAGCAGGTTGCTGCTGTCTTTCACCCCTGCCGCGCGTTTGAGCCAGCTTTCCAGCAAATCGCCGCACACGCTCACCACCGTCAGCACCAAGCCGATCAGCAATGTGCCGAACCACGAAGCATCAAACGCTAACCAACCAGCCTGCTTGACCACAGTAAGATAAATCATCACGCACACCGCGCCGCCGATTGCGCCTTCCCAGCTTTTACCGGGGCTGATGGCGGGGGCGAGTTTGCGTTTGCCGAAGGCTTTGCCGGTGAAATAAGCGAAAATATCGGCCACCCACACCAAGCCCATCACCGCCAGCAGCGATGTGGCCGCTTCCGGTGTCGGGCGCAGGTTGACCAGCGCAAACCAAAACGGCAGCATCAGCAGCCAGCCGATGCTGTAGGCTTTCCAGTCGGCGCGCAGCGTCCATTTCTTCACCAGCCACAGCGGCATCACCAACAGCCAAAACAGCAACACGCCCAGCCACACCAAACCCGGCAACTGCCAATCGCCCAGATAGGCAATCAGGCCAAATAAAGCGGAAAAGCCGAGGTAGCGGTAATTTTGGGCATCGGAAAAGCCGCTCATGCGGGCATATTCCCACAGCGCCAGCAGGGCAATCAAGCCGGCAAACAACGCCCACAAGGCATTGCCTGCATAAAACAGCATGCCCAGCATCAGCGGCAGCAGAATCAGGGCGGTGATGACGCGTTGTTTCAACATAACGGATTATTCTCCCCGCTGCTGCGCGCTCGGCAGCTGTTCGGATGTGCGGCCGAAGCGGCGCTCGCGGGTTTGGAAAGAAGCAATGGCGGCATCGATGGCGGCATCGTCGAAATCCGGCCATAAGGTATCGGTGAAATACAGCTCGGTATAGGCCAGCTGCCACAATAAAAAATTGCTGATGCGGGTTTCGCCGCCGGTACGGATAAACAAATCCGGCTCGGGCGCACCGGCCAGCACCAAATGGCGCGACAAGGCCGCTTCGGTGATTTCGGCAACGCCTTCGGCCAGCAGCTTGTTGGCGGCCTGCAATATATCCCAACGGCCGCCGTAATCGGCGGCAATCGCCAGCGTCAGGCCGGTGTTGGCGGCGGTGAGCGCTTCGGCGGCTTCGATTCCTTGCAAAATGTCGGCGCTGAAACGGCTGCGGTCGCCGATGATTTGCAGGCGCATATTGTTTTCGTGCAGGCGCTGCACCTGTTTTTGCAAAGCCTGCAAAAACAGCCCCATCAGAAACGATACTTCTTCTTCGGGGCGGCGCCAGTTTTCAGTGGAAAAGGCAAAAACAGTCAGGTATTGCACGCCCAAGGCGGCGCAGCGCTTGACCATGTTTTCGAGCGCACCCAAACCGCGCTTGTGCCCCATCACACGGGGCAGGAAGCGCTTTTTCGCCCAGCGGCCGTTGCCGTCCATAATCACGGCGATGTGACGCGGGATGTGGGTGTGTTCGAGTATGGTTTGCGTGCTGCTGTTCATATTGCCCTTTCGCCGCCGCTTAAATCGCCATCAAATCTTCTTCTTTGGCGGCCAACAGCTTGTCGGCTTCACCGATGTATTTGTCGGTCAGCTTTTGGATTTGCTCTTCACCGCGGCGGGCATCGTCTTCTGAAATGTCTTTGTCTTTCAGCAGGCGTTTGAAATCATTGTTGGCATCACGACGCACGTTGCGGATGGCGACACGACCTTCTTCGGCTTCGCTGCGCACCACTTTAATCAGGTCTTTGCGGCGTTCTTCGGTCAGCATCGGCATCGGCACGCGAATCAAATCGCCCACGGAAGCGGGGTTGAGGCCGAGGTTGGAATCACGGATGGCTTTTTCGATGGCGGCGGCCATATTGCTTTCAAACGGTTTCACGCCGATAGTGCGTGCGTCAACCAGGGTCACATTGGCCACTTGGCTCACCGGCACCGGGCTGCCGTAGTATTCCACGTCCACCTGATCGAGCAGGCCGGTGTGGGCGCGGCCGGTGCGCACTTTGGCGAGGTTTTCTTTCAATACCTCCAGCGAGCGCTGCATTTTGCCTTCGGCGGTTTTTTGGATGTCGTTAATCATGTCAGTGTCTCTGTATTGTAAACATAGCGGAAAGGCCGTCTGAAACGCCGATGGCGCAGACAGGCCCGAAATTCATTAAAAGCGCATAGTACCGTGCTTGCGGCGTTCCGACAAGCACGGCTGCTGCGGCAGGCGCATCAGCAGTGAACCAGCGTGCCTTCGTCTTCACCCATAATCACGCGTTTGAGTGCACCCTCTTTGGCAATGCCGAACACCACGATGTTGAGCTTCTGCTCACGGCAGAGTGCAAACGCGGTGGCGTCCATCACGCGCAGGTTTTTGCTGATGGCTTCATCGAAGGTGATGGTTTGATAGCGGGTGGCAGCGGGGTCTTTTTTCGGGTCGGCGGTATAGACGCCATCGACATTGGTGGCTTTGAGCATGATGTCGCAGTTCATTTCCGCACCGCGCAGGGAAGCGGCGGTGTCGGTGGTGAAGAAGGGGTTGCCGGTGCCGGCGGCGAAAATCACCACTTTACCCTCTTCCAGATATTGAATCGCTTTCGGGCGCGCATAGGTTTCGGCGATTTGCTGCATCGACAGTGCCGATTGCACGCGCGCTTTGATGCCGAGCGATTCAAACGCATCTTTCAGCGCCAAGGCGTTCATCACGGTAGCCATCATACCCATGTAGTCGGCGGTGGCGCGGTCCATGCCCTGTGCCTGAGTGGCAACACCACGGAAAATATTACCGCCGCCAATCACCACGCCGACCTGCACGCCCATATCGACCACTTCTTTCACCTGACCGACAATCTGCATGATGGTGTCGCGGTTGATGCCGAAGGCATCGCTGCCCTGCAAAGCCTCGCCGGACAGTTTCAATAAAATGCGTTTGTATCGGGTTTGCTGTGTCATTTTAAATACCTTGCTTTCTGTAATCTGGAGGGTGGCGGGGCAGGCAGCCGTTTCAGACGGCCTTAATATATTGTTCTCTCGCTAAACGATGTATCGTCATCTTCAGGCATCACGCCACGTTTTCAGACGGCCGTTCAGCGACAGGGTTGAATTCATGACAAAATCAAAAGATTGAAGTTTGACTGTGTATTTTACTCCGATTTCCCGTTAAAGATTGCTAAACGGCATCGGCGGTTGCCGTATGCTTTCAGACGGCCGTCTGAAAACCTGCGGACGCATTCAAAAAAAAGCACCCCGATTCAAATCTGAATCTGAGTGCTTTGTTTTCATGGGTTTATTACACTTTAGCGGCAGCAGCCACTTCAGCAGCGTAATCCACCACGGCTTTTTCGATGCCGTCACCCACTTTGTAGCGAACGAAGCTCACTACTTCCGCGCCGTTTTCTTTCAAGAATTGGGCAACGGTTTGATCGGGATTCATCACAAATGCTTGGCCGTTCAAGGTGATTTCGGCCAAGAATTTTTTGATGCGGCCTTCTACCATTTTGGCGGCGATTTCGGCAGGTTTGCCGGATTCGATGGCTTGCTGGGTGTAGATGTGGCGCTCTTTTTCAACCAATTCAGCATCCACTTGCTCTTCAGACACGCATTGCGGTTTGGCGGCAACGATGTGCATGCCCACTTTGCGCGCAACGTCTTCGCTGCCTTTGTATTCAACCAACACACCTTCGGTCGCCAGCGCGCCGTGGATGTAGGCCACCAGACCGTTGTCGGTTTCGATGGCTTGGAAGCGGCGTACAGACATATTTTCGCCCAACTTGGCGATGATGGCTTTACGCTCGGCTTCTACCAGCTCGCTCAATTCTTCAACAGTTGCCGGTTTTTTCTCGGCGGCGGTTTTGGCCACGAAGTTGGCAAATTCTACAAAGCCTGCATCTTTGGCCACGAAGTCGGTTTCGCAGTTGACTTCAACCAAGGCACCTGTGTTGCCCACGATGGCAAATGCCAATACGCCTTCGGCAGCAGTACGGCCGGCCAGTTTACTGGCTTTGTTGCCGGATTTGATGCGCAGGATTTCTTCGGCTTTTTCCATGTTGCCTTCGGCTTCAACCAAAGCTTTTTTACATTCCATCATGCCCAGGCCGGTAGCGGCACGCAGATCGGCAACCATTTTTGCGGTAATTGCAGACATTCTTTTACTCCTAGATTTTTAGCGGGATGCGGCAGAAGAGCCACATCGGGAAATGGGTCAGGCCGTCTGAAACCTTGCGGCGGCAAACAGCCTGAAAAAAGGGGCGTTGCCCCTTTGCGATGCCTTATTCGGCAGCTTGAACAGCCGCTACAGTTTCTTGAACGGCTTGGTTTTTGCCTTCCA
>CAYVIS010000076.1:3080-9080 GCA_964451565.1 uncultured Neisseria sp. | reverse complement strand
GTTATAGTGAATTGAATTTGAACCCATACAGCGTTGGCTTGCCTTGCCGTACTCGGTGTACTGTCTGCGGCTCGCCGCCTTGTCTTGATTCAAATTTGATCCACTATAAATACCCTTTACAATAAAAATCGTGGCGCATATCGGCGGCGACATTTAAAATAGCAGCTTTGCGGCTGGAAAAAGGCCGTCTGAACGGTATCCGGAAAATAAAGCAATGATGAAAAACAGAGTCACCAATATCCATTTTGTCGGCATCGGCGGTTCGGGCATGAGCGGCATTGCCGAAGTGCTGCACAACCTCGGCTTCACCGTGTCCGGCTCCGATCAGGCGCAAAGCGCGGTTACCCGCCATTTGAGCGGCTTGGGCATTCAGGTGTTTCCCGGCCACACCGCCGAGCATGTGGCCGATGCGGATGTGGTGGTGACGTCGACCGCGGTCAAAAAAGACAACCCCGAAGTGGTGGCGGCGCAAGAGCGCAAAATCCCCGTGATTCCGCGCGCGCTGATGCTGGCCGAGTTGATGCGTTTCCGCGACGGCATCGCCATTGCGGGCACCCACGGCAAAACCACCACCACCAGCCTCACCGCTTCGATTCTGGCGGCGGCGGGTATGGATCCGACCTTTGTTATCGGTGGCAAACTCACCGCTGCGGGCACCAACGCCCGGTTGGGGCAGGGTGAATACATTGTGGCCGAAGCCGACGAATCGGATGCTTCTTTCCTGCACCTCACGCCCATCATGTCGGTGGTCACCAATATCGACACCGACCACATGGATACTTACGACCACAGCATCGACAAGCTGCATCAGGCGTTTGTGAGCTTTATCCACCGCATGCCGTTTTACGGTAAAGCGTTTTTGTGTGTCGACAGCGAACATGTGCGCGCGATTCTGCCGCACATCAGCAAGCCCTTCGCCACTTACGGCCTCGACGACAGCGCCGATATTTACGCCACCGATGTGCGCACCGACGGCGCGCAGATGCGCTTTACCGTGCACGTGAAAAACCAAGATACCGCGCCGTTTGAAGTGGTGTTGAATATGCCCGGCCGCCACAATGTGCTCAACGCGCTGGCCGCCATCGGCGTGGCGCTGGAAGTGGGTGCGCCTGTTGAAGCCATTCAGCAAGGCCTGCTCGGTTTTGCCGGAGTGGGCCGCCGCTTCCAAAGCTACGGCGAAATCGCGCTGCCCGCAGGCGGCAAAGCGCTGGTGGTTGACGATTACGGCCACCATCCGGTCGAAATGGCCGCCACGCTGGCGGCGGCGCGCGGCGCGTATCCCGACAAGCGCTTGGTATTGGCCTTCCAGCCGCACCGTTACACGCGCACGCGTGATTTGTTTGAAGATTTTGTCGGCGTGTTGGGCAAGGTCGACAGCTTGGTGCTCACTGAAGTGTATGCGGCAGGCGAAGAGCCGATTGTGGCCGCCGACAGCCGCGCATTGGCGCGTGCCATCCGCGTGCAGGGCAAGTTGGAGCCGATTTATTGCGAAGACGTGGCCGAGCTGCCGCAAACTTTGCTGAACGTATTGCAAGACGGCGATGTCGTACTCACCATGGGCGCGGGCAGCATCAACAAAACCCCGCAGGCGCTGGTCGACAGCACACGCTAAATCATTCACAGGCCGTCTGAAACATCAGGCCGTCTGAAACCAACAGGAAGCAAACATGCAAGCATTCGGCAAAGTGGCCGTATTGATGGGCGGTTTTTCAAGCGAGCGGGAGGTGTCGCTCAACAGCGGCGGCGCCGTGTTGGCCGCGCTGCAAAGCAAAGGCGTGGATGCGCATGCGTTCGACCCCAAAGCAACGCCGTTGGCCGAATTGAAAACGCAAGGCTTTCAGACGGCCTTCAATATCCTGCACGGCACCTACGGCGAAGACGGCGTGGTGCAGGGCGCCTTGGAAGCCTTGGGGATTCCCTACACCGGCTGCAGCGTGCTCGCTTCCGCCATCGGCATGGACAAATACCGCTGCAAGCTGCTGTGGAAAGCGTTGGATTTGCCGGTGCCCGAATTTGCCGTGTTGCATGACGACAGCGATTTCGATGCCGTCGAGCGCGAATTGGGCTTGCCGCTGTTTGTAAAACCCGCCATCGAAGGCAGCAGCGTCGGCGTGGTGAAGGTGAAAGAAGCAGGCCGTCTGAAAGAAGTTTACCAATCGGTGAAACACCTACACGGCGAAATTCTGGCCGAACGCTTTATCGGTGGCGGCGAATACACCTGCGCGGTGTTGGGGGGCCAAGCCCTGCCGAGCATCCGCATCATTCCGGCCACCGAATTTTACGATTACGAAGCCAAATACAACCGCGACGACACCGTATACCAATGCCCGTCGGATTTGAGCGAAGCCGATGAGGCGCAGATGCGCGCGCTGGCCATTCGCGGCGCGGCAGCCATCGGTGCCGAAGGCTGCACGCGTGTGGATTTTTTAAAAGACGACGACGGTAAGCTTTACCTGCTGGAAATCAATACCCTGCCGGGGATGACCGACCACAGCTTGGTGCCGAAAGCGGCGGCGCAGACAGGCTTGAGCTTCGCCGATTTATGTGTTGAAATTCTAAAGACTGCTCATGTGGGATAATGCAAGTGCGCTGGGGCGCCTGACCCGATGGTTGTTTATCTTGGTGGTATTGCTGCTGCTGGGAGCCGGTGCCGTATGGGTATACCATTCGCCGTATTTCCCCATCCGCCAAGTCAAGATTGACGGCGATTTGCAGCGGGTGAGCAGCGACGAGCTGCAAACTGTGGCGCAGCAATATATCCGCGGCAATATTCTCAGCGCCGATTTGAACGGTGCGAAAAAAGCATTCGAGCGCCTGCCGTGGGTGGCCGAAGCGCAGGTGCGCCGCCGTCTGCCCGATGCGGTAGACATCGAACTGACCGAACGCATCCCGGTGGCGCGTTGGAAAGAATCCGGCTTGGTCGACAGCAACGGCAATCTGTTTCAGGCGGCTACCGACGAGCAATTCCCCTTGTTTGAGGGCGAAGCGGGCACGGCCAAAACCATGGTCGAGCATTATAATGAGTTCAGCCGGGTGTTGCAGCCGCTCAATCTGCACATCGACCGCCTGGTATACAGCCCTCGCTCGGCATGGGATGTGGAATTGGCCAACGGCATAGAAGTGCGCCTCGGCCGCGAAAACGAAAACCCGCGCCTGCAGCGTTTCGCCCAAGTGTGGCCGGAGATTCTGCAAGCGCAGCAGAGCCGGTTGGAATATGTCGACATGCGCTATAAAGACGGTTTCGCCGTGCGCTACCGTCATCAAGACGAAGCGGTACCGACAGACGAGCCCGCCGGAGCCGACGCTTCCGCAGCCGCCGCAGAGAATCAACAGTAAACAGAAAATGAATGGAACATCATGGTAAAAGGCAAATACATCAGTGCATTGGATATCGGCACCTCTAAAGTCATCGCGCTCATCGGCGAGGTGCAGGAAGACAACGAAATCCACATTGTCGGCTTGGGGCAGGCGCCGTCGCGCGGCTTGAAAGCCGGTATGGTGACCAATATCGACGCCACCGCGCAAGCCATCAAGCAAGCCATGAATGAAGCCGAGCTGATGGCCGACTGCAAGGTAGACAGCGTCACCACCGGCATCGCGGGCAACCACATCCGCAGCCTCAATTCGCAAGGCGTGGTGAAAATCAAAGACGGCGAAGTGTCGCAGGCCGATATCGACCGCGCCATCGAAACCGCTAAAGCCGTGAATATTCCGCCCGACCACAATATCCTGCACACCGTGGTGCAAGAATATATTATCGACAACCAACCCGGCGTGAAAGAGCCCATCGGCATGAGCGGCGTGCGTCTCGATACCCGCGTGCACATCATCACCGGCGCGATTACCGCGTTGCAAAACATCCAAAAATGCGTCAACCGCTGCGGCCTGCACATGGATCAAATCATGCTGCAACCCTTGGCGAGCGGTCAGGCGGTGTTGACTGAAGACGAAAAAGACTTGGGCGTGTGCGTAATCGACATCGGCGGCGGCACCACCGACATCGCCGTGTACACCAACGGCGCCATCCGCCACACCGCCGTGATTCCCGTGGCGGGCGATTTGATTACCAAAGATTTGGCACAAGCGCTGCGCACGCCGCACAACGCCGCCGAATACATCAAAATCAACCACGGTGTCGCCATCGCTACTATGGACGGCCTCGACGAGATGATTGAAGTGCCCAGCGTCGGCGACCGCCAGCCGCGCCAGATTTCCCGCCGCGTATTGGCCAGCGTTATCGGTCCGCGCGTGGAAGAAATTTTGGAGCTGACCTTGAATGAGCTGCGCCGCAGCGGCTTCCCCGAAGAAGTACTCACTTCCGGCGTGGTGCTCACCGGCGGCGCATCGCTGCTTACCGGCATCGTCGATTTGGCCGAAGACGTGTTCAACCTGCCCGCCCGCATCGGCGTGCCGCACGAAATGGGCGGCGTATCCGAGCGCATCCGCAACCCGCGCTACGCCACCGCCATCGGCCTGCTGCAAGCTGCGCGCGGCGACGTATACGGCAGCCCCGTCAGCGGCGCCGTAGCCGTGAAGGAACCGAAAGAAAGCCTGTTGGTCAAAATTAAAGAGTGGTTGAAAAATAATTTTTAAAAACCAACGTAAAATTACAAGAAGCCTTTTGCCATAGGCTTTATAGTTCTTATATAATGTCAATAGTTTATTGTTTTCGTCATCATGTTTCGTCCTGACGCAGGGCGCAGAGGAGTAGTTATGGAATTGGTTTACGACGTAGTGGAGTCTGCCGCAAGCCCTGCGGTGATTAAAGTAATCGGTATCGGCGGCGGCGGTTGCAACGCCATCAACAACATGATCGACAACACCGTTCAGGGCGTTGAATTCATCAGCGCCAACACCGATGCGCAGGCTTTGGGCAAAAACAACGCCGCCAAACGCATCCAACTGGGCGTAAACCTCACCCGCGGTTTGGGCGCAGGTGCCAACCCCGAAATCGGCCGTGCTGCCGCTCAGGAAGACCGTGAAGCCATCGCCGACGCCATCCGCGGCGCCAACATGCTGTTCATCACCACCGGTATGGGCGGCGGCACCGGCACCGGCGCAGCGCCCGTGATTGCCGAAATCGCCAAAGAAATGGGCATCCTCACCGTTGCCGTGGTTACCCGTCCGTTCGGCCACGAAGGCAAACGCATTAGCATCGCCCAAGAAGGCTTGGACCACCTGAAAAGCCAAGTCGATTCACTGATTGTCATCCCCAACGACAAACTGATGACCGCATTGGGTGAAGACGTAACCGTGCGCGAAGCGTTCCGCTCCGCCGACAACGTATTGCGCGACGCTGTGGCCGGTATTTCCGAAGTAGTGACCCGCCCGGGCTTCATCAACTTGGATTTCGCCGACGTGAAAAACGTCATGAGCATCATGGGTATGGCCATGATGGGCTCCGGTTCTGCGCAAGGCATCGACCGCGCCCGCCTCGCTACCGAGCAAGCCATTTCCAGCCCGCTGCTGGATGATGTGACCCTCGACGGCGCACGCGGCGTATTGGTGAACATCACCACCGCCCCCGGCTGCCTGAAAATGTCGGAATACCGCGAAATCATGAAAGTAGTCGACGAATACGCCCACCCCGATGCAGAACGCAAATACGGTACTGCTGAAGACGAAAGCATGGAAGAAGAAGCCATCCGTGTCACCATCATCGCCACCGGCCTGAAAGAAAATCAAAGCACTGGCGGCAACAGCCTGCGCATGGTGAAACAGCAGCAAGCCACCGGCACCGATGACGGTCTGCCCAATATCGACAGCATGCTCCGCTCAGGCCGCAGCGCCCGCAGCATGAATCTGACCGCTTCCGATTTCTCCAATCAATCCGTGTTGGACGACTTCGAAATCCCCGCTGTATTGCGCCGTCAGGCCGACTAATCCGGCAAACCGATGAAAAAAGCCCGCACGCAGTTGCGGGCTTTTTTCAGACGGCCAACCCATTCAGACGGCCAACCCATTCAGACGGCCAACCCATTCAGACGGCCAACCCATTCA
>CAYVIS010000076.1:0-2980 GCA_964451565.1 uncultured Neisseria sp. | reverse complement strand
GACGGCCAACCTGTTTAACCTGGATAGCCGTCGCTCCTGCGCAGGCAGGAGCCCAGGGCAAAGCAGCGCTTTGCTTGTCTGCCGCCTTTCTGAAAATAAACAGGTCATCAAGCAATCGAACGGCTGCCGATTTCCGTTTGATGATGACGCGCCAAGCAGCAAAAGCGGCGTTGCAGCGAAAGGCTTCTACGCCAACAGAAATCGGCCATCAATATTTTTAGTCAAAACCGCCAACAGCATAATCGTTCTGTATCAAAATCACGCACCCAACCGCCGTTTGGCCGCCATATTCGGCTGAGTCGCAAGCCAAAGCGGGTGATTTGCTTTACAATGACGGACTGTATGTTATTTCAGCCGTTATGCTTCTATGAACGAACACGCCACTCCGCCCGCCGCCATCGGCGACGACTATCTTCTGCTCGGCCAATACGCCGAGCGCGCCTATCTCGAATACGCCATGAGCGTGGTCAAAGGCCGCGCCCTGCCTGAAGTTTCAGACGGCCAAAAGCCGGTGCAGCGCCGCATTCTGTATGCCATGAAAGACATGGGGCTGACTCACGGCGCCAAACCGGTAAAATCTGCGCGCGTGGTGGGTGAGATTCTCGGTAAATACCATCCGCACGGCGATGCTTCCGCTTATGATGCCATGGTGCGGATGGCGCAAGACTTCACCCTGCGCTACCCCCTCATCGACGGCATCGGCAACTTCGGCTCGCGCGACGGCGACGGCGCGGCGGCGATGCGTTATACCGAAGCGCGGCTCACCCCGATAGCCGAGTTGCTACTTTCTGAAATCAACATGGGCACGGTCGATTTCGTGCCCAACTACGACGGCGCGTTTGACGAGCCGCTGCACCTGCCCGCGCGGCTGCCGATGGTGCTGCTCAACGGCGCATCCGGCATTGCCGTCGGCCTGGCCACCGAAATTCCGCCGCACAACCTCACCGAAGTCACCCAAGCCGCGATTGCGCTGCTGAAAAAACCGGCCATGACCACCGCCGATTTGATGCAATATGTGCCCGCACCCGATTTTGCCGGCGGCGGCCAAATCATCACCTCCGCCGCCGATTTGCAGCAGATTTACGAAAGCGGCAGAGGCAGCGTGCGCGTGCGTGCGCGTTATGAAATCGAAAAACTGGCGCGCGGCCAATGGCGCGTGATTGTGCGCGAACTGCCGCCCAACACCAGCGCCCAAAAAATCCTCGCCGAAATCGAAGAGCAAACCAATCCCAAACCCAAAGCGGGCAAAAAACAGCTCAACCAAGACCAGCTCAACACCAAAAAGCTGATGCTCGACCTCATCGAAAAAGTGCGCGACGAAAGCGACAGCGAATCGCCCGTGCGCCTGGTGTTCGAGCCGAAATCCAGCCGCATCGAGCCGGAAAACTTCATCAACACGCTGATGGCGCAAACCAGCCTCGAAGGCAATGTGTCGATGAACTTGGTGATGATGGGCTTGGACAACCGCCCCGCGCAGAAAAATCTCAAAACCATATTGCAGGAATGGCTGGATTTCCGCGTCATCACCGTCACACGCCGTCTGAAATTCCGTTTGAACCAAGTGGAAAAACGCATCCACATCCTCGACGGCCGCATGATTGCCTTTCTGCACATCGATGAAGTAATCCGCGTCATCCGCGAAGCCGACGAGCCGAAACCCGAATTGATGGTGGCGTTCGACCTCACCGAAATCCAAGCCGAAGACATCCTCGAAATCCGCCTGCGCCAGCTCGCCCGCCTCGAAGGCTTCAAGCTCGAAAAAGAGCTTAACGAATTGCGTGAAGAACAAGGCCGTCTGAATCTGTTGCTCGGCGATGAAAACGAAAAACGCAAACTCATCATCAAAGAGATGCAGGCCGACATGAAGCAATACGGCGACGCGCGCCGCACGCTGGTGGAAGAAGCCAGCCGCGCCACGCTCACCCAAACCACCGCCGACGAGCCGGTGACGCTGATTCTGTCGGCCAAAGGCTGGATACGCAGCCGCGTCGGCCACGGCCTCGATTTGAGCCAGACCACATTTAAAGAGGGCGACCGCCTCAAGCAAGTCATCGAAGGCCGCACCGTATGGCCGCTGGTGGTGCTTGATTCGCACGGCCGCACCTACACCCTCGATGCCGCCGAAATCCCCGGCGGCCGCGGCGACGGCGTGCCCATCGGCTCGCTGATTGAGTTGCAAAACGGCGCCGAAGTGGTGGCGATGATGACCGGCCTGCCCGAACAGCATTATCTGTTGAGCAACAGCGGCGGCTACGGCTTTATCGCCAAACTCGCCGACATGACCGGCCGCGTCAAAGCCGGCAAAGTGATGATGACGCTGGAAGCCGGCGAAAAAGTGTTGCCGCCGCAAGCCGTGTATGCCGTGTCGCTGATTAATCCCGACTGTAAAGTGGTGCTCGCCTCCAGCAGCAACCGCCTGCTCGCGTTTGCGCTGGGTGAATTGAAAGTGATGAGCAAAGGTCGCGGTCTGCAACTGATGAACCTCGCCGACGACGAAGCGCTGGAACACATCGCCGTGATAAGCACGCCCGACTTTATCGTCGAGAGCGTTGGCAAGCGCGGCGCGGCGCACAGCGAGCGGCTGCGGATTCAGGATATTGACAACAAGCGCGGCAGAAAAGGCAAAGTGCTGGATATCTCAGGCCGTCTGAAAGGATTGGCGGCGAATCGGGAATAGGGCGCGGCTGCGGTTGTACCAAGCGTTCAGACGGCCTTGATGACATGGTTCTCAAGGCCGTCTGAATTTATAGTGAATTAAATTTGAACCAGTACAGCGTTGGGTTCGCCTTACCGTACTAGGTGTACTGTCTGCGGCTTCCCGCCTTGTCCTGATTCAAATTTAATCCACTATAAAAGACTATACTTTATTCTTTTGAAAATGACGGGGTAAGGGACAAAAAAGGTGCTACAAATGGCTGCAAGCCTTATCCTGTAAGGATTTCAAGGATTCAAAGGTTTTGAATACAAAAAATGCCCTTTT
>CAYVIS010000075.1:0-9150 GCA_964451565.1 uncultured Neisseria sp. | reverse complement strand
CGTGGCCAATTTGAAGCTCGACGACCCCGCCAACGACACCCTCGCCGTGTATGTCATCTTATCGGCAGACAAAGCCCAAGCCGAAATCTTCGCCGTCGGTGTGCCGGAAAACACCATTCTCGAATCGGTGAAGGGCGGCTATGTGTCGCCAGACGGCAAAGTGCGCCTGCTGAATGAAAACGGGCAATGGCGGATAATTAAATAAGCCGTCTGAACACTGTGGTCTGCAGCATCATAAGGGAAGTTGAATGCTTAAATTCTCTGTTGCCAAATTTGCCGTTGCTTTGCTAGGTATGGTGTGGTTAAACGCATCGACAATGGCGCAAGACATTGCGACGCTCACGCAGCGTCCGGCTTTGCCGGAGCAGTATCGAGTTCTGGCCGCACCGAAAGCGGCAGACGGCAGCGAGCTAACCGGCATAGCCAGCGCTTTTTTGGCAGTGAATGAAAAAGGGCGGGTGACGGATGTTGTATGGCAGGATGCAGGTGTGGCGCAGTTGGATAAATTGGCTCGTGCGCAAACATTGCCCACACGAAGCCAGCCAAAGCAGCAATGTGATGCTGAAAAAGCATGCCAAGCGGTGGCGGCTTATCAGAAAATCAGCTTTATATTCCCGGCCAGCAAACTCAGCAAACCTACGGGAATCCGCACGGCAATCAGGGCGCATTATCATCCGCTGTCTGCACAGAATGGCGAAGAAGGCGCAGTCGTGCTGGTTATGTTTATCGATGCTTCAGGCATTCCCCGTGTGGTGGCGGTGCATAAAAGCAGCGGCTTCCGCCGTTTGGATTTGGCGGCAATACGCGCAGCACGGAAAGCCCGTTTTTATCCGGCAGAACAACAAGGGCGGCCTGTGCTTTCAAAAGCGTATCAGTCTATTCATTTTCGGCTGAGAGAATCAGCGCCTGCTGCGATAAAACAACCGGCCGCTTCGCCGTAATTCGATATTGGTTCATACTGAAAATCTGATGATATGATTTCAGACGGCCTTTTTTATTTTTTTGATGAAAACACCATGACACTAACCGTTTACAACACCCTCACCCGCCAAAAAGAAACCTTCGTTCCGCTCAATCCCGAAAACGTGCGCATGTATGTGTGCGGCATGACTGTGTATGACTACTGCCATCTCGGCCACGCCCGCGTGATGGTGGTGTTTGACATGATTGCGCGTTGGTTGCGCCAGAGCGGCCATCCGCTCACTTATGTGCGCAACATCACCGACATTGACGACAAAATCATCGCCCGTGCCGCCGAAAACGGCGAAAGCATTGGCGAACTGACCGCGCGTTTTATCGCCGCGATGAACGAAGATGCTGCTGCGCTGGGCGTGATTTCCCCCGATGTCGAGCCGAAAGCCACCGCGCACATTACGCAGATGATTGAAATGATCGAGCGCCTGATTGCCAACGGCAAAGCCTACGCCGCCGCCAATGGCGACGTATATTACGCCGTGCGCGAATTTGCTGCTTACGGCCAACTGTCGGGCAAATCGCTGGACGATTTGCGCGCAGGCGAGCGCGTGGAAGTGGATTCGTTCAAGCGCGATCCGCTTGATTTCGTGTTGTGGAAAGCCGCCAAAGCAGGCGAGCCGGCGTGGGCAAGCCCGTGGGGCAACGGCCGCCCGGGTTGGCACATCGAATGCTCGGCCATGGGCGAAGAATTGTTCGGTAACAGCTTCGACATCCACGGCGGCGGCGCTGATTTGCAGTTTCCGCACCATGAAAACGAAATCGCCCAAAGCTGCGGCGCACAACACGGCTGCCATGCCCACGAAGTGAACGGCAAAACCATCAGCAGCCACGTCAAATACTGGCTGCACAACGGCTTTATCCGCGTGGACAACGAAAAAATGTCCAAATCGCTGGGCAATTTCTTCACCATCCGCGAAGTGTTGCAGAAATACGATGCCGAAGTGGTGCGCTTCTTTATTTTGCGCGCGCATTACCGTAGTCCGTTGAACTATTCCGATGCCCACCTCGACGATGCCAAAGGCGCGCTCACCCGCCTCTACACCGCGCTGAAAAACACCGCCCCCGCCGCGTTTGACTTAAGCGAAAACGCCAACGACTACAGCCGCCGCTTCTTCGCCGCCATGAACGACGATTTCGGCACCGTTGAAGCCATCGCCGTTTTGTTTGAGTTGGCAGGCGAAGTGAACAAAAGCAACGATGCCGCGCTGGCAGGCTGCCTGAAAGCGCTGGCCGGCATCATCGGCCTGCTGCAACGCGAGCCGGTCGAATTTCTACAAAGCGGCGTTTCAGACGGCCTCTCCAATGCCGAAATCGATGCGCTTATCGAGCAGCGCAAACAAGCGCGCGCCGATAAAAATTGGGCCGAATCCGACCGCATCCGCGACCTGCTCACCGCCGAAAACATCATTCTTGAAGACGGCGCAGGCGGTACGACATGGCGTCGCGGTTGATTGGTGTAGATCGACTGTGCAAAATAAAACGAGGCCGTCTGAAATCTTTCAGACGGCCTCGTTTTATAGGCGGCAGGTATGTTTATGAAAAACATTGCCCGATATTCAGCCCCCTGACGGGATTCACGTTTCCAATGAATTGCAGAGTAGGGGCGGGTATCGCAGCAACAGCCGATATCCGTGGGTGCAGTCTCGCCTGATTAAAGCCATTGGTTTGATTGTGTTGGTTAAAGGCCGTCTGAAACATTGCTTTCAGACGGCCTCTGCTTTCTCAGGCTGCTCAATATCTCGAATGCCTGCCAAGTATGCACGCGGGCGCGTTTAGTAGTAAACTGACGCTTTCACAACCATCAAGCAAGGAGATTCATTATGGCTGTATTGGTAAGCAAACCCGCACCGTTTTTTCACGACAGCGACAAAAAATTCGCCGCTGTTTTGGGTGATGGCAGCATCGTTGAAGATTTCAACTTCCAAGCTGCCGCCAAAGGCAAATATGCGGTGGTGTTTTTCTATCCGCTCGATTTCACTTTTGTGTGCCCGTCTGAAATCATCGCCCACGACCATCGTGTAGAAGAATTCAAAAAACGCAATGTCGAAGTGTTTTCCGTGTCTTGCGACAGCCAGTTTACCCACAACGCCTGGCGCAACACGCCGGTGAACGAAGGCGGCATCGGTGCGGTGAAATTCACCATGGTGGCCGACGTGAAACACGAGCTGATGCAGGCTTATGATGTGGAAAGCGCCGACGGCGTGGCATTCCGCGGTTCATTCCTGATCGACAAAGACGGCGTCGTGCAGCACCAAGTGGTCAACAACCTGCCGTTGGGCCGCAATGTCGACGAAATGCTGCGCATGGTAGACGCGCTGCAATTCTTTGAAGAAAACGGCGAAGTGTGCCCGGCTGGTTGGAACAAAGGCGACAAAGGCATGACCGCCAGCCCCGACGGCGTGGCCTCTTACCTGTCGCAATCTGCCGATAAGCTGTAAGGCAAGGAAAAGTCCGCAGGGTTTGCGGGCTTTTTTTGCGGTTTTTACAGTTCGGGTGGCCGCGAGGCCGTCTGAAAACCGAAAGGATAAAGTATGAAAACTTGGTGTTTGGCCGTATTGGCCGCCGCTGTTTTGTCGGCATGCGCAGGCGGTGCGGGCGGCGGCAACACGCAGATGTATGGCGAAATCAAAGGTGGGGTGGAAACTTCGCATACCCAGATTGGCCGCTAATCGCGGTTTGATTGAAATAAAGGCCGTCTGAATGCGAATGCGTTCAGACGGCCTTTGTATGCCTGATAAAACGGCTTACAACACCTCAATCAAACCCGCTGCGCCCATGCCGGTGCCGATACACATCGTCACCATCGCATAGCCTTTTTCGCCACGTTCGCGCAGGCCGTGGATGGCAGTAGCCGCGCGGATGGCACCGGTAGCGCCGAGCGGATGGCCGAGGGCGATAGCGCCGCCGTTGGGATTCACAATCGACGTATCCAAATCCAAATCGCGAATCACGGCCAGCGATTGGGCGGCGAAGGCTTCGTTCAGCTCAATCCATTTCATGTCGGCCAGGCTCAGGCCGGAGGATTTCAATACCGCCGGAATCGCTTCTTTGGGGCCGATGCCCATGATTTCGGGCGGTACGCCGCGCACAGCGAAGCCTTCGTAGCGGGCGATGGGGGTGAGGTTGTAGCGTTTCAATACTTCTTCGCTCACCACCAGCAGCGCACCGGCACCGTCGGACATTTGCGACGAGTTACCGGCGGTGACGCTGCCTTTGGCGGCAAACACGGGACGCAGTTTGGCCAAGCCTTCCAATGAGGTGTCGGCGCGCGGGCCTTCATCGGTATCGCACAGTTTGCGCACTTCTTTCACTTCGCGGCTGCTCAAATCGGCGCTGCGGTACACCGCTTCGATGGGGCTGATTTCGGCTTTGAATTTGCCCGCTTCAATCGCGACCAATGCGCGTTTGTGGCTTTCCAGTGCAAACGCATCTTGGTCTTCGCGGCTGACGTTCCATTGTTCGGCCACTTTTTCGGCGGTCAGGCCCATGCCGTAGGCGATGCCGTAGTTTTCTTCTTTGGCGAAGATTTCGGGATTGAGCGAAACTTTGTTGCCCATCATCGGAATCATCGACATGCTTTCGCTGCCGGCGGCAATCACGGCTTCGGCTTCGCCGGTGCGGATGCGGTCGGCGGCGATTTGCAGCGCGTTGATGCCGGATGAGCAATAGCGGTTGATGGTGATGCCGCCCACGGTTTCGGGCAGGCCGGCCAAAAGGGCGGCAATGCGGGCGAAGTTGAGGCCGGATTCGGCTTCGGGAAAGGCGCAGCCGGCCACCACATCGTTGATTTCGGCGGGGTCGAAGCCGGGGGCTTGCGCCACCACGGAGCGAATCACATGCGCGAGCATGTCGTCGGGGCGGGTGGTGCGCAGCATGCCGCGCGGGGCTTTGCCGATGGGGGTGCGGGTGGCGGCGACGATGTAGGCTTCTCTTAATTGTTTCACGGTGTTCTCCTGTTTGGTGTGGCCGTCTGAAAGGGGGTGTCGGTTTTCAGACGGCCTTTTTAATGGGTTGCTTGCGTTGTGTTGTGCGGTGGGCTGGGCTTTCGGTTGGCGTTTGGTGTGGAAGCAAATCTGCGATTTGTCACCCTCACCCTAGCCCTCTCCCTGAGGGAGAGGGGATTAAGTTTCAGGCCGTCTGAAAGAATTGCTATTACCCAAGCGTTTACACTCGATTAAATAGTAAAGCTATAAATGCTTGAGGCCGTCTGAAACGTTTCAGGCTTCAGCAACCGCATCCCCTCTCCCTCAGGGAGAGGGCTAGGGTGAGGGTGGCAAGCCTTCAGGCTTGCTGACGCCTGCTCCCCATACCACTCACCCTTCCAATAGTGGGAAAGTGGGCAAATCCAGCAGTTTACTGCCCGCTTACCAACCCTTTCCCGCAAGAGGATAAGGCTGCCAAAAACCGAGGTTTCCGGCGTGGGATGGGTGTAAACACATCATGCCAATCATCACAACGGTTTTGATGGGTTGACACCCATCCTACGCAAATTGTTTGCTGAGGCCGTCTGAAAATCCAATACCCTCTTTTCAGACGGCCTTATCATCAATTGCGCAACGGTTTGCCGGTGGACATCATGTTTTCGATGCGCTCCAGCGTTTTCTCGTTTTTCAGCAAATCGACAAACACTTGGCGTTCCAAATCCAGAATCCATTGTTCGTCCACCAGCGTGCCGGGATCGACATCGCCGCCGGTAATCACCCAGGCAATCTGGCTGCCGATGTGCATATCGTATTCGCTGATGAAGCCGCCTTCTTTCATGTTCAGCAGCTGGCCTTTAATCGAGGCGGCGCCGCTGCGTCCGGCCACGGGGAAGGTGGCGGGCATGTCGGGGCGGAAGCCGCTGTCGGCCAGCGTGCGCGCTTCGTTGAGGGCGACGTGCAGCAATTCGTAGCTGTTGAACACCACCACGTCGCTCTCGCGCATAAAGCCCAGCTCTTTGGCTTCGATGGCGCTGGTGGCCACTTTGGCCATAGCCAGATTCATGTAGCGGTCTTTCAGGGCGGCGAGCAAATCGCCCTGGCTGGCACGGGCGGCCTGCAAGGCGAAATCTTTGGTGCCGCCGCCTGCGGGAATCAGGCCGACGCCGACTTCGACGAGGCCGACATAGCTTTCCAGCGCGGCCACCACTTTATTGCTGTGCATCACGAATTCGCAGCCGCCGCCGAAGGCGAAGCCCTGCACCGCCGATACGGTGGGGATTTGGCTGTAACGCAGGTTCATCGAGGTGTCTTGAAACAGCTTCACCATGCTTTCAATCGCCTCAAAATCACCGGTGGCGAATTCGGGCATCATCGATTTCAAATCCGCGCCAACGGAGAACGGCGCTTCGGGTGCCCAAAACACCAGCGCTTTGAAGTCTTTTTCGGCGATGGCGATGGCTTTGTTGATGCTTTCGAGCACGGCGCGGCTGATGGCGCGCATTTTGTTGAGGTTTTCGATGACCAGAATTTCATCATCGAAGGTAAAGCCACGCATAACCTCGGTTTCAAACACGGTTTTGCCCAGCGGCGGCAGGCTTTCGCCCAGCAGCGGCGCAGGACGGAATTGGCGTTGGTACACATCCAGCGACGAGCGGGCATCGTATTGTCCGCTGGCGAAATTGAGGCTGCCGTCATTATTGTGGAAGGCTTCCACGCCTTGCAGCCATTGCGGCAGCGCGGCGCTGCTCATGGTTTTGCCTGCGTCGATGTCTTCCTGAATCCATGCGGCAACCTGCTGCACGCCGGCGGCTTGCCAGATTTCCAACGGGCCTTGTTCCCAGCCGTAGCCCCAGCGGATGGCGAAATCGATGTCGCGCGCGGTGGTGGCGATGCTTTGGGCATGCACGGCGATATAGTGGAAAGAATCGCGCAACACCGCCCACAAAAATTGCGCTTGCGGGTTTTGGCTCTCGCGCAGGGCGGCCAGCTTTTTGCCCCAGTCTTTTTCTTTCAGAATGTCGGTGACTTCGCTGTCGGCTTTTTTGTTCGACGGCACATATTCGCCCGCATCGGGGTCGAACATCATGATGCGCTTGCCTTCTTTTTTGAAGATGCCGGCTTTGGTTTTCGAGCCGAGCGCGCCGTTGTCAATCAGGGTTTGCAGCCAGGCGGGGATGCCGAAAAAGCCGTGCCACGGATCTTCGGGCAGGTTGTCTTCCATGGTTTTGGCAACGTGGGCGAAAGTATCCAAGCCCACCACGTCGGCGGTTCGGTAGGTGGCGGATTTGGCGCGACCGAGGCGTTTGCCGGTGAGGTCGTCCACCACGTCAAAGCGCAGGCCGAATTTTTCGGTGTTGTAGATGGTGGCCAGCATCGAGAATACGCCGATGCGGTTGCCGATAAAGTTGGGCGTGTCTTTGGCGCGTACCACGCCTTTGCCCAGCGTGGTGACCAAGAAGCGTTCGAGGTTATCGAGGTATTCGGGTGCGGTTGCGGCGGTGGGAATCAGCTCCACCAAGTGCATATAGCGCGGCGGATTGAAGAAGTGCACGCCGCAGAAGCGGTGTTTCAAATCAGCAGGGAATTTGCCGCTGAGGGTTTCTACCGACAAACCTGAGGTGTTGGTGGCGAAAATGGTGTGTTCGCCCAAATGCGGGGCAACTTTGGCATAGAGGCTTTCTTTGATGTCGAGACGTTCGGCCACGGCTTCAATCACCAGATCGCAATCGGCAAGCTTGGCCAAATCGTCGTCGTAGTTGGCGGCGCTGATGTAGGCGATGGCGTCTTTGCCTGCCAAGGGCGCGGGCTTCTGCTTTTTCAGCGCGTCGATGGCTTTTTGCACGATGCCGTTTTTCGCACCCTCTTTGGCGGGCAGGTCAAACAACACCACCGGCACTTTGGCATTGGCCAGGTGTGCGGCGATTTGTGCGCCCATCACACCCGCACCGAGCACGGCGGCTTTGCGGATAACGAAGTTTTTTGCGGTCATGGTAATCCTCTCTTGTTTCCTTTTATTGTTTCAGACGGCCTCAGCAATCATTAGGCCGTCTGAAACAAACGGGTTAAAACTTATAGGTATATTGCAAACCTAAGATGTTGGCACTGCTTTTGTAATTCGCGCTGCCGTTGGTTTTGCTCGATACACAAGCGGTTTCTGTGGCGCTGCTGCCGCCGCAATAGCCGTTCACATTAGCCGTGGCGTTTTTGATAAACAGATGGCTGTAGGCCACGTTAACGCTGTGTTGGCGGTTGATGTCGTATTTCGCGCCCAGCGACAGCCAGATACGGTCGTTATCCGGCATGGTGCTCATGCGGTAGTTGGCGTTTTTCACCGGCGATTGGTCGTAAGCCACACCGAAGCGCAGTTGCAGCGGCTCGCTATATTGGTAAGACGCGCCCAGCGACACTTTGTAGGTGTTTTTCCAGTTGGGCGTGAGGATGGTTTCATTGGACGTGTTGTTGCCGTTATCGTCGGCGGCAACTTGCTTGGTGTTGCCCCACATCAGATTGGCCTGGTTGAAGCGTGAGTGGCGCGTCCAAGTAACATCGCCGAACACATTCCATTTCGGGTCGATTTTATACATGCCGTGCACCGACAGCGATTCGGGGGTCACGATTTTCACCGACGCATCTTCTTTTTCGACATAACCGCGGTCACGAATGCCTTGTTGGATGGTCGAACCCAAAACAGGATCGTTAAACGCATCGCCCACCAGCTTCCATTCGCCGTCGCCTTTCAGGGTATGGCTGATTTTGGAACGGTAGTTGACACCGACACGGGCGCGCTCGTTGATGTCCCACAGCCAAGCGAGGTTGTAGCCGAAGCCCCAGTCGTCGCCTTTAACTTTGGCGTAGCCGTCGGCTGCACCGTTACCGACGGGGCTGTTGGCCGTAGCGGTGCTCAATGTGCTGCCGATTGCCGCTTGCTGTTGGGTCAACGTGGTCTGCTGCTGCGTCAGCGCCGCTTGTTGCGCCTGCAAACCGGCCAATTGGGTTTGCAGCGCGCTGGCATCACCGCCTGCCGCTTGCGTGGCGGCAATACCGGCTTCCAGTTGGCTGATGCCTGCGTTGATTTGGGTTAAGCCGTTGCCGATTTGAGTCAGGCCGTTGCTGATTTGGGTAGCATTGTTGCTCAGAGAACTCACCACTGCGGGGCCGAAATTGGCATATTGGCGCAGTTCGGCGGTGGTGTGTTGCGCCACCAAACCGACGGCAAATGAATGGCGGTCGTTCAATTTATAGGCCACGGTGG
>CAYVIS010000074.1:0-9163 GCA_964451565.1 uncultured Neisseria sp. | reverse complement strand
GCCACGCCGATAATCACGCTTTCGCCCCAGCCTTTGTGGCAGCATTCGAGCGCGGCACGCATCACTTCTACATTGCCGATGCACTCAAATGAAAAGTCCACGCCGCCGTCGGTCATTTCAATCACCACATCCTGAATCGGTTTGTCGAAATCTTTCGGGTTGATGCACTCAGTGGCACCAAGTTTTTCGGCCAGCGCGAATTTGGCGGGGTTGGTGTCGATGCCGATAATGCGCGAAGCCCCACTCATGCGCGCGCCGATGACTGCGGCCAAACCGATGCCGCCCAAGCCGAAAATGGCCACGGTTTCGCCGCGCTTCACCTTGGCGGTATTCATTACCGCACCCATGCCGGTGGTCACGCCGCAGCCGAGCAGGCAAACTTCTTCCAAAGGCGCTTCTTTTTGGATTTTCGCCAGCGACACATCCGCCACCACGGTGTATTCGGAGAAGGTGGATGTGCCCATATAGTGGTAAATCGGTTGGCCGTCTTTGAAGAAGCGCACGGTGCCGTCGGGCATCAAGCCTTTGCCTTGGGTGGCGCGCACCGATGAGCAGAGGTTGGTTTTGCCGGAGGTGCAGAATTTGCATTTTCCGCATTCGGCGGTGTAGAGCGGAATCACATGGTCGCCCACGGCAAAATCGGTTACGCCTTCGCCGATGGCTTCGACAATGCCCGCGCCTTCATGGCCGAGCACGCAGGGGAACACACCCTCGCTGTCTTGGCCGCTCAAAGTATAAGCATCGGTGTGGCAGACGCCGGTGGCGACAATGCGCACCAACACCTCATGCGCTTGCGGCGGCATCAAATCCAATTCTTCGATTTTCAGCGGTTCATTCGGCGCCCAAGCAACGGCGGCGCGGGTTTTGATAAATTCCATGATTAGGTTTTCCTGTTAGATGTGTGGTGTTCAGAGAATCTTTATCATAGCATAAACACAGTTTAAATCTTGTAAACATAGGCCGTCTGAATGTTTTCGAGCGGCCGGGAGCGTTATACTGAGTAGTAAAAATTCAAGGAGTTTTCATGTACATCAATAAAGACACCCAATTATGTATGTCGCTGGCTGCCCGTCCGGGTAATTTCGGCACACGTTTTCACAATTATCTGTACCAAAAGCTTGGCCTCAATTTTATCTATAAAGCCTTTACCACCGACGACATCGAACACGCTGTTAAAGGCGTGCGTGCGCTCGGCATTCGCGGTTGCGCGGTGTCGATGCCGTTTAAAGAAAGCTGCATTCCTTTTTTGGATGAATTATCCGCATCAGCCAAAGCAATTGATTCGGTGAACACGATTGTGAACGAGCAAGGCCGTCTGAAAGCGTATAACACCGACTACATCGCCATTGCCAAACTGATTGAGCAATACCGTTTAAATCCAAAATCACGCGTATTGGTGCATGGCAGCGGCGGCATGGCCAAAGCGGTGGTGGCCGCGTTTCGCGATGCCGGTTTTTCGCGTGTGCAGGTGTATGCCCGCAACCCGGAAACAGGCGCGCAATTGGCGGCCAGCTGCGGCTATGAATATATTGACACGCCGGAAAATGCCGCTGCCGATATTTTGGTGAACGTGACTCCAATCGGTATGGCGGGCGGCAAAGAAGCCGATGCGCTGTCGTTTCCGGAAACGCTGATTGAGCAGGCGCAAACTGTGTTTGACGTGGTGGCGCTGCCGTCTGAAACGCCGCTAATCAAATATGCCGCCGCGCGGGGCATTGCCACCATTTCCGGCGCGGAAGTGGCGGTGTTGCAGGCGCTGGAGCAGTTTGTGCTTTATACCGGGCAGCGGCCGTCTGAACAATTGGTGGCGGAAGCGGCGGCGTTTGCGCGGGCGGGGTGATAGGCGTTGAAACGTTGCTGAAATGGAAGAGAGCAAACCGCAAGGCTTGCTCTTAAGTTACCCAAATCACACCTAAATTATTCAGGAGCGTAGGATGGGTGTAAACCCATCAAAATTGTCGCGATGATGAAAATGATGGGTTTACACCCATCCTACGCAGGGCTTTATTATTCGAGCGAGAAAGCATATTTGAATAACGGCAATCTTTCAGACGGCCTGAAGACAACCCGACCCAACCACCAAACCCACCTTTTAAAAACCATGTCCCAACCCCAAAAATCCCCACTTACCGCATTAATCCGCCCCTACCGCCGCCGCTTGTATCTGCCGCTGCTGCTGGCTTTGGCGGGGATGGGTTTGTTTGTTTGGCAGAGCGCGCTGCTGGCCGGTTTGTTTGCCGGTTGGTTGAACGCCCAAGCGGGTGGGTTGCCGTTTGGGCAGGGGGCGCTGTGGCACGGTTTGCCTTGGTTGATGTTGTGTTTGCTGTTGCGCCCGCTGCTTGCCTTATTTAAAGAACGTTTGCTGCAAAAATTAAGCCTGCACATCCGCCATCAATTGCGCGAACGCTTGTTGCACGCGCTGGCGGCGTTGGGGCCGGTGCGCAGTCATTTCGGTAGCGACGGGGCGTTGAGTACGCTGGTGTTGGAGCAGGTGGATGCGCTTGATGGTTACATCAGCCGTTTTTATGTGCAGCGCACGGTGGCGGTGTTGACGCCGTTGCTGATTGCGGCGGCGGTGTTTGTGCACAGCAAGTTGGCGGCGTTGCTGCTGTTGCTGACTGCGCCGCTGGTGCCCTTGTTTATGGTGTTGGTGGGCAAGGCGGCGGCGGGGAAGAGCCGTGAGCAGCTGGATACGTTGGCGCAATTGGGCGGGCGTTTTTTGGATTTGGTGCGCGGTTTGCCGACTTTGCGCCGTTTGAACGCCACGGCGCAGGCGGAAAAGCAGGTGGCGGCATCGGCGCTGGCGTATCAGAAGCGCACCATGAGCGTGCTGACGTTGGCGTTTTTGTCGGGCGCGGTGCTGGAATTATTCGCTTCGCTGGCGATTGCGCTGGTGGCGGTGTATTTGGGTTTGGGCTTGATTGGTGTGCTGCCGTGGGCGAAAGGGGTGGTGCCGGTGGTGTATGAGAGCGCATTGTTTATTTTGCTGCTGGCACCGGAGTTTTACGCGCCGTTGCGCCAGCTCGGCAACGATTATCATGCCAAAGCGCAGGCGCAGGCAGCAGCGGAGGCGTTGCAGCCGCTGCTGGAGGCGGCGGAACGACAAAGGCCGTCTGAAAGCGGTAACAGCGGCGTTCAGACGGCCTTGCATGCCGCGCCGTCGTTGCGTTTGGAAAACGTTGCCATTGATGGCGACAACGGCCGCACGCGTTTGGCGGCCACTTCGTTTGCGGTGGCGGCGGGGCAGCGTATCGGCATCGGCGGCGCGAGCGGGGTCGGCAAATCCAGCTTGTTGCAGGCGCTGCTGGGGTTTAGCGCGTATCAGGGGCGGATGGTGTTGAACGATGAGGATTTTGCGGCGCTGGATAAAGCCTGTCTGAAAACACAAATCGCTTATCTGGCGCAAACCGCCACGCTGTTGCCGGGCAGCATCGCCGATAATCTGCGTTTGGCCAAAGCCGATGCAGATGAGGCACAAATGCAGGCGGTGTTGCGGCAGGTGGGGTTGTGGGACTTGGTGCATCGCCTGCCAGAAGGGCTGCACACGCCCTTGGGCGAGCGCGGGCAGGGCTTGTCGGGCGGGCAGCAGCAGCGGCTGTCGTTGGCGCAATTGCTGTTGCGTGATGCGCCGCTGTGGCTGCTCGACGAACCGGCGGCGCATCTGGATGAAGAAACGGCGGCGGAGCTGTATGGCGTGTTGGGCGACATCAGCGCGGGCAAAACCGTGTTGCTGGTGAGCCATGATTTGGCGGCGGTGCCGTGGCTGGACGGCGTGGTGATGCTGGAGGGCGCGCATCATGAATAAGCAAAATATCCGTTTGCGCGATTTGTGGCACAGCCGGCGCGGCATGTGGGCCATCGCCTGGCTGCTCGGTGCGGTAACGCTGTTGGCGGCGGTGGCTTTGCTGGCGGTGTCGGGCTGGTTTATCAGCGCAGCGGCGGCGGCAGGCGTGGCGGCGTTGGCCACGGCTTTCACGTTTGACTATTTCCGCCCCGCCGCCATTATCCGCGCCTTGGCGATTGCGCGCACGGCGGGGCGCTATGGCGAGCGGCTGGCTTCGCACAATGCGGTGTTGGCGCTGTTGCGCGATTTGCGCGTGCGCTTTTTTGCCCGTTTGGCCGCCGCGCCGCAAGGGCGGGAAACCACTTCAGACGGCCTGATGCACCGCCTCACCAGCGATATTGATTTGCTCGACCAATGGCCGCTGCGTTTTTTGATGCCGTGGCTGTGGGCGCTGCTGCTTCAGACGGCGTTTGCCTTGTGGCTGCTGTTGGCGGCGCCTGCCTTGTGGGTTTATCTGTTGCCGCCTTTGTTGCTGGCAGGCGTGATTCTGCCTGCTTTGGCCGCCAAGCAAGGCATGGCTTTGGCGCGGCGCGACACGGCGGCGGCGGAAAGGCGGCGCAACCGTTTGTTGCAGCCCTTAAGCCTGCTCACTTCGCTGTTGTTGTGGCGGCGCTGGGCGGATTGCGAACGCGCGTTTCTCGATGCCGACCGCGACTATGGCCGCCTGCAACTGCGCCAACAGCGTTTGGCCAGCGTTTACGGATGGGCGCAACAATGTGCCTTGGCCGCGTTGCTGGGTTTGCTGTTGTGGCAGGCGCAGCCGTTGTTGCAGAGCGGGGCGCTGAGCGTGCCGATGCTGTTGGCGCTGGTGTTGGCGGTGTTCGGTTTGAACGAGGTGTTGGCGCCGCTGACGGCGCAATTGATGGCGCTCGGTTTCAGCAGCGCCGCCCGCGACCGTTTAAACCGTTTGGGCAGCGCCGCCGATGCGCCCGCCGCCGTTATGCCGTGGCCGCAGGGGGATTTGCTGTTGCAGGCGGCGGGTTTGTCTGCCCGCCATGCTGGTGCGCTTAATGGCGCGGAGCGGATGGATTTCAGCTTGAAAAACGGCGAAGCGCTGCTGATTCGCGGGCGTTCGGGCGCGGGCAAATCCACGCTGCTGGACGTGTTGGCGGGTGAACTGAAGCCGTCTGAAGGCCGTCTGAAACTCAACGGCCAAGATTTTGCCGCGTTTCTGCCCAGCGACGAAGTGGGCTATTTGGCGCAACAAGTGGATATTTTTGACCTCACGCTGGCGGAAAACCTGCGCTTGGGTAAAGCCGAGGCGGCGGATGATGAATTGTGGCAGGTGTTGGAAAAAGTGGCGCTGGCCGATTGGGCGCGCGCGCAGCCGCAAGGTTTGGCAACCCGTTTGGGCGAATACGGCGCGGCGGTGTCGGGCGGACAGGCGCGGCGGATTGCGCTGGCACGGCTGCTGCTGAAACCGCGTGCGCTGCTGATTTTGGATGAGCCGTTTGCTGGATTGGATGGCGATACGCGCGATGCGTTGGCGGCGATGTTGTTGCAGCGGCAGGCGCAGGGGTTGTTGATTGTGGTAAGCCACCAAATGCCGCAACAGACGGGGTTTCGGCAGTTGCGGCTGTGAGTGCGGGGGATTGAGGCCGTCTGAACCTTGCGTTCAGACGGCCTTGTTTTGCAGGCGGATGGAGGCCTTTGCAAAATACTTTTTCTCCTGAAAATAGCCAATAAACCCGTCATTCCGGCGCAGGCCGGAATCCATTCGCCAAAATTCAGGCTATTGATTTTAAAACAGTTATGTGCGAGACATGGATTCCGGCCTGCGCCGGAATGACGAAGTTTGGTCGCTTTGTGATGCTGCAATAGCGATTTTGCCAAAGCCTCGGACTGTGTAAAAGCGGCCGATAAAGTTGACCGCAGGCGGCAATTTGCGGTTTAATAATCTAATACAAAGATATTTTTGTATTAATACAAATATTGCTTTCAGACGGCTTGAGGCCGTCTGAAAGCAATATTTCATCTTTTTTAAGATATTAAATGAATTTAAAGTTAAATAAATATTGATATAAATCATTGTGTAAAGAAAGTTTATTTGCTAGCTAATCGGTATTAGAATAGCAAATATTATTATGTTGTATATTGATTTTACAGGAGCATCAAGCTATGGATTTGGTTGAATTGTCGCGGCTACAGTTTGCCATTACAGTTATGTATCACTTTCTGTTTGTGCCGCTCACGTTGGGCTTGTCGTGGATTTTGGTCATTATGGAAGTTGTTTATGTGATGACTGGTAAAGAAATCTACCGCGATATGACTAAATTCTGGGGCAAATTGTTTGGTATCAACTTTGCGCTGGGGGTAACCACCGGCATCACGATGGAATTTCAGTTCGGCACCAACTGGTCTTATTATTCGCACTATGTGGGCGATATTTTCGGCGCACCGCTGGCGCTGGAAGGCTTGATGGCGTTTTTCTTGGAAGCCACGCTGGTGGGGCTGTTTTTCTTCGGTTGGGATCGAATGTCGCGCCGCCAGCATTTGCTGGTGACGATGTTTATGGCGTTGGGCACCAATCTTTCCGCTTTGTGGATTTTAGTGGCCAATGGCTGGATGCAGAATCCGGTGGGCGCGGTGTTTAACTTTGAAACCATGCGCATGGAAATGACCAGTTTTGTCGATGTATTTTTCAATCCTGAAGCGCAAAATAAATTTGTACACACGGCTTCGGCGGGTTATGTGGCTGGTTCGATGTTTGTGTTGTCGATTTCCAGCTGGTATCTGTTGCGCAAGCAAGATGTCGAGTTTGCCAAGAAAAGCTTCCGCATTGCCGCCGCATTCGGCATGGCGTCGATTTTATCGGTGTTGGTGTTGGGCGACGAATCGGGTTACAGCATCGGCCACGCGCAAAAAACCAAGATGGCGGCCATTGAGGCGATGTGGGAAACCGAGCCTGCGCCGGCGTCGTTTAATCTGTTTGCCATTCCCAATGAAAAAGAGATGAAAAACGAATATGCGATACACATTCCGTATGTGATGGGGATTATCGGCACACGTTCGCTGAACACGCCGATTCCGGGCATCAAAGACATCATTGCCGAAAACGAAACGCGCATCGAATCCGGCCGCCATGCGGTGACGGCGTTGGAAACCTTGCGCAAAGACCGCAACGATACGGCGGCGCAAGCCGTGTTCCGCCAACATCAAGAAGATTTGGGTTTCGGCCTGTTGCTGAAACAATATGCGGATGATGTGAGCCAAGCCACGCCGCAAATGGTGGCTCAGGCGGCACGCGATTCTGTGCCCACGGTGTGGCCGATGTTTTGGACATTCCGCATCATGGTGGCAAGTGGTTTTGCGATGTTGCTGGTGTTCGGTTTGAGCTTTTGGAGTTCGATTAAAGGCACGTTCATGCACAAACGCTGGCTGTTACGCGTGGCGGTGTGTGCGCTGCCGTTGCCGTGGATTGCCATCGAATCGGGCTGGTTTGTGGCGGAATACGGCCGTCAGCCGTGGACGGTGTATGGCGTGCTGCCGACCCATCTTTCCGCGTCTTCCCTGTCGATAGGCTCGCTAATCGGCTCTTTAAGCGGCTTTATCGCGTTTTATACCGTGTTGCTGATTGTTGAAGTGTATTTGATGCAGAAATACATCCGCATCGGCCCGGGCTCGTTGGGCACCGGCAAATACGATAATGAACAGTCGGAACACTGAAGGAGCGCAACATGGATATCGTAAATTTGTTTGATTACGCCACTTTGAAAGTGATTTGGTGGCTGTTTATCGGCGTGTTGCTGACCGGCTTTGCGATTATGGACGGTCACGATATGGGTGTGGGCACGTTGCTGCCGTTTGTGGCCAAAAGCGATGAAGAGCGCCGCATTGTGATTAACAGCATCGGGGCCAACTGGGAAGGCAACCAAACTTGGCTGATTACCGGCGCAGGCGCGATTTTTGCGGCTTGGCCGATGGTGTATGCCACCGCGTTTTCCGGTTTTTATTGGGCGATGCTGGCGGTGTTGTGGGCGATGTTTTTCCGCCCGGTCGGCTTCAAATACCGCAGCATGATTCAAAACAACACTTGGCGCTGCACTTGGGACTGGTGTTTGTTTATCGGCTCGTTTGTGCCGGCTTTGCTGTTCGGCGTGGCGGTGGGCAACGTGATTCAGGGCGTGCCGTTTCATTTCGACGACAGCATGCGCTCGTTTTACACCGGCTCGTTTTGGGCGCTGCTCAACCCGTTTGCCTTATTGTGCGGCGTGGTGTCGGCGGGGATGATGATTTTCCACGGCGGCTTGTTTTTGATGTACCGCACCGAGGGCGCGGTGTATCGGCGCACCCGTCAAACGCTGCTCTTTAGCGGCCTGATTACGCTGTTGGCGTTCAGCATCGGCGGCGTGATGGTGGCGGGCATGAACGGCTACAGCATTGTCAGCGCGGTTAACCCCGACGGCCTGCCCAATCCGCTGGCCAAACAAGTGGTGCTGCAAAGCGGCGCGTGGCTGGCCAATTATCAACGCTGGCCGCTGGCGATGTTGCTGCCGGTGCTGGGCTATGTCGGTATTATTGCGGCATTTTTGCTGGCTTATGCAGGCAAACCGCTGGTCGGGTTTGTGTGCTCTGCTTTGAGCATCATCGGCATCACCGGCACTTTTGCCGTGTCGCTGTTTCCGTTTATCCTGCCCAGCAGCAGCGATTTGCGCTCGGGTCTGACCGTGTGGGACGGCACATCCAGCCACCTCACGCTGACAGTGATGTTTTTCGCCACCATCATTATGTTGCCGATTATCGTAGCTTATACCAGCTGGGCTTTCCGTGTGATGCGCGGCAAGGTAACGGCGGAATATGTGCGCGAAAACAATCACAGCGCTTATTGATTGAAATCTTTCAGACGGCCTGCAAATCATATAAAGGCCGTCTGAAACCCGGATATAAAGGAACAAGATTATGTGGTATTTCGCATGGGTATTAGGTTTGGGCTTTGCCGTGTTGCTGGCGGTGATGATTGCCATGTGGGGCGAGTTTGAAGAAGACCGCGCCGAGAGTAAAGCAGCGGCACGGGAAGAGTCGGCGTCATAACACCTGCATTGGCTGCCATTGAAAACAGCACTTGTCAAACGAATCCGACAGGTGCTGTTTTTATGTGGCGCGGCAATCAGGAAGCCAACACGCGCGGGAAGAAGACTTCGTTTTCCAGCGTGATGTGGTTGTTTAAATCATCAACAAATTCCTGCGCCAAACCATACAGGCGCTGCCAGCTTTGGCAGGCACCGGCGGGGGCTTGCAGATTGTCGGTCAGCTCGAGCAGGCGAGCGATGGCGGCTTCGTGTTCGGTGTGCTCGTGCATCATCATCTGAATCGGCATGG
>CAYVIS010000073.1:0-9164 GCA_964451565.1 uncultured Neisseria sp. | reverse complement strand
TGGCTGCGGGTGGTGTCGGTGATGGTTTCGCCGCCGAGCATACGGGCGATTTCTTCGATGCGTTGGGTGGGGGTGAGCACGCTGATTTCGCTGCTGGTGTGTTCGCCGTCGCTGTGTTTGTGCACCTGCCAATGGTTTTCACCACAGGCGGCGACTTGGGGCAGGTGGGTGACGGCGAGCACTTGGTGTTGTTTGCCGAGTGCGCGCAGGGCGCGACCGACCATTTCGGCAACACCGCCGCCGATGCCGGTATCGACTTCATCGAAAATCAACGTCGGCACTTGCGTGTATTGGCTGGTGACGACTTGCAGCGCCAGACTGATACGGGCGAGCTCGCCGCCGGAAGCGACTTTGTTGAGCGGACGCAGCGGGCTGCCTGCGTTGGCGGCCACTTGATATTGCACTTGTTCGAGGCCGTGGGCGGTGGGTGAGGCGGGCAGCAGGGCGATTTCGAAGCGTGCGCCTTTCATGGCCAGCTGCTGCATGTGGGCGGCGGTTTCGCTGCTTAATTTTCCGGCGGCCTGATGGCGCAGGGCGGAGAGGCTTTGGGCGGCCTGCATGTAATCGCTTTCGCAACGGGCAACGGTGGCTTGCAGCGCTTCGATGTCGGCGGCGGCGTGGAGGGTGTGCAGGGCGGCTTCGATTTCGGCCTGTTTGTCGGGCAGCGCTTGCGGCTCGACGCGGTATTTGCGCGCCATGCTCATCAGCTCGCTCATGCGGCGCTCTTGTTCGGCCAATTCGTCGGGGTTGATTTCGACACGGGCGGCGACGTCGCGCATATTGGCGCTGACTTCGCTCAATTCGGCTTCGATGCTGGCGAGCATATTGAGGCTGTCGGCAAAGCGCGGTTCGATGTTTTGCAGGTTGCCGAGCAGTTTTTGGCATTGGTAGAGCAGGCTTTGCATACCGTTGTCGCCGTCGATGGCATCGCCTGCCTGTTCGGCGGCTTGAAGCAGTTCGGCGGCGTGGGCGAGGCTGTCGTGGCTTTGGCTGAGGGTTTCCCATTCGCCGGCTTGCGGGTTGAGCTGGCTGATTTCGTTAAACTGCCATTCGAGGCGCTCGCGTTCGATGGTGAGCTGTTCGGTTTGGTTTTGTGCTTCGGCGAGGGCTTTTTGGGCGGCGCTCCAGCTTTGGTAATGTTGTTTGACGACTTGGGCTTGCTGTTGGGCTTGGGCGAAGGCGTCGAGCAAGTTGCGCTGGGCGGCTTCTTGATTTAAGGAATGGTGGGCGTTTTGGCCGTGGATGTCGATGAGTTGTTCGCCGATTTGCTTGAGCTGGGCGAGGGTGGCGGCTTGGTTGTTGATGAAGCTGCGGCTTTTGCCTTTGGCGTCGATGATGCGGCGGATGCTCAATTCTTCGCTGCCTTCTTCGAGCAGGCCTTGTTCGCGCAATTGGGCTTGCAGCTGCGGCAGACGGCCGAGGTCGAACAGGGCGGAGAGACGGGCTTCTTTGGCGCCGCTGCGCACTTGGCTGTAATCGGCTTTGTCGCCTAAGAGCAGGCCGAGGGCGTCGAGGGTGATGGATTTGCCGGCACCGGTTTCACCGGTGAGCACGGTGAAGCCGGTTTGGAAATTGAGGTTGAGTTGTTCGACAATCACGAAGTCGCGCAGGGAGAGTGCCAACAGCATGGTTTATCCTTAATCAATCTTGCCGGGTTTAGATAGCTTGATTATAACTAAGATTTTTCGTAGTTTGAATAAGTTTTTGTATAATTTGTTTTGATTTTTCTTAATTTGTGGTTTAAATGTTTGATTTGAATGAATAAGGCCGTCTGAAAGCGGTGATGCGGTGTTTCAGACGGCCTTATCGGTTTTACACCAATTGTTCGCCCCAATGCAGCTTTTGGCGCAGGGTTTTGTAGTATTGGTAGTCGGCGGGGTGGAGTACGCGCAGGGAGTGGCGGTAGCGGTGGATGCGGATGCGGTCGAAATTTTGGATGTCGATAAACGATTGGCCGTCGAAGTGGACGCGGGCATCGCCGCTTTTGGTGACGAGGATTTCGATTTCGCAGGTGTCGGCCACGGCAATCGGGCGGTTGGTCATGGATTGCGGGCAAATCGGCACCAATGTAAACGCGCGCAGGCTGGCTTGCAGAATCGGCCCCCCTGCGGCGAGCGAATAGGCGGTGGAGCCGGTGGGTGTGGAAACAATCAGGCCGTCTGAACGCTGAGTGTAGACGAATTCGCCGTTGATAAACACTTCAAATTCAATCATTTGGCCTGCGCCGCCGCGCGAGACAACCACATCGTTGAGCGCCAGCGAGGTTTGCACCGGGCGGCCTTCGCGTATCAGCGAGGTTTCCAGCAAAATGCGCTCTTCGGGCAGATATTTGCCGGTGAGCATGCCTGCCAGGCTGTGCACCATATTTTCGCGCGGTACTTGGGTGAGGAAACCGAGGTGGCCTTGGTTGACGCCGATCATGGGCACACGGTAGGGGGCGATTTTGCGGGCGACGGAAAGAAAGGTGCCGTCGCCGCCGAGCACAATCACCAAATCGGCTTTTTTGCCGAGGTTGTCTTTGGTGGTGATGAGGCAGCGGTGCCAGTCTTCGGCGGCGGCGGAACCGTCGTCGATGCTGGCTTCATCGAGATAAATGTCCAGCCCTTGTTCGCACAGAAAATCAACCAGCACATGCAGGGTTTCCTGAATGCGCGGCGTTTGCGGGCGGGTCACGATGCCGATGTGTTTGAATTGGCTGTTCATGCGCAGCTTTGTGTCAGATGGATGAATCAGAATTATAGCCTTATTTAGAGGCCGTCTGAAAGAGCTTGTAGTTTTTCAGACGGCCTTTGCCGTTTACGGGTTTATTCACGCCACAAATCGGCATAGCGGCTGCGGGCTTTCAGGTATTTCGGGGTGACGACCGCCATGCAGTATCCCGCGCCCGGGTTTTGTTGGAAATAGCCTTGGTGATAGGCTTCTGCGGGGTAGAAAGTTTGCGCGGCGGCCAACTCGGTAACGACGGGCTGCGGATAATGGGCGGCGGCTTCGGCAAGAAAGGCTTGGGCTTCGGCTTTTTGGGTTTCATCGAGATAATAAATGCCGCTGCGGTATTGCGTGCCCACATCATGGCCTTGGCGGTTGAGCTGGGTGGGATCATGCAGGGTAAACAGAATGTCGAGCAGCGTGCGGTAGCTGATGATTTCGGGGTCGAACTCGATTTTCACGGCTTCGGCATGGCCGGTTTCGCCGCTGCACACTTCGGCGTAAGTCGGGTTGGCGGTGTGGCCGTTGATATAGCCGGATACGGCGGATTGCACGCCTTTGATTTGGTTGTAGACCGCTTCGATGCACCAGAAGCAGCCGCCTGCGAAAATGGCGGTTTGCATAAGGGAATCCTTTCTTAATATGGCCTTATCTTTTTTGTGCAAAAAAGTTTTGCAATAAAACTTGGCATTCGTCTGCCAGAATGCCGCCGGTTACCGCTGTGTGTTTGTTCAGACGGCCGTCTGAAAACAAATCCAGCACGCTGCCTGCTGCGCCGGTTTTGGGTTCGGCGGCACCGTAAATCACCCGCCGCACGCGTGCTTGCAGCAGGGCGCCGGCACACATGCTGCACGGTTCGAGCGTGATATACACGTCGCAATCGTCGAGGCGGTAGTTTTGCAGTGCCTGCCCGGCAGCGGCGAGGGCGCGGATTTCGGCGTGGTGGCTGATGTTGTGGTCGGCGATGCAGCGGTTGTGTGCGGCGGCGATGATGTTTCCCTGATGAACCACCAAAGCACCTACGGGTATTTCGCCGGCCGCTGCAGAAAATTCGGCTTGTGCCAGCGCCTCGCGCATGAAGTGTTCCATTTCGGCTTGCGGCGGAAACACGGCCACCGGCGGATGCGTGCGCACGGCTTCGAGTAGAGCGGCTTTTTCGGATTCGCTCAGAGCCTGCGGATGGGTGTTTTGCAGCAATGCTGCCAACTGCCACAAGGTGCTGCGCGTCAGCGTCAGCCCGGAAGCTTTGAGCAGCAGAAACGCCTTGGCCGCACCGATTGCCTGCAAATCGGCCAAGGTGGCAATACCGAGCTGCCGCAGGGCTTGCACGGTTTTGGGGGCGAGGGGCGGAGTGGTTAGGGGCATGGTATGGAGCGCAAAAGGCCGTCTGAAAAAGGGATTGTAACGGATATTGGTGAGAAGTAGATGAGGCCGTCTGAAAGAATAAAAAGAGGGGATTTGCTGCATGGTAGAAATGTGGAGTTAATGTAATATTTTTTGTATTTATTTTTTTATATGTGCTTATTGAAATTTATATTTACTCCCATATTTGTCTGTCGCTGTTAACTAACTTTTTAATTTTTGAAGGAGAAATTTAATGAGCCTTAAACCCGGTCCTAAACCGATTGCTAAATCAACAGGCAGACCTGATCAGAGAAGAAGGGACAATAAAAGTACCCCAGGGAATACGCCTGCTCTGAAGCCCAGCAAATCATCAAAATAAATTTCATACATCCAAAAGGCTATCTTAAACATAGCCTTTTTATTATTGAGCAGCAATTTATAAAAGTTGAAAAATCTCAGGTTTAGGCCGTCTGAAAGGATTTGAGCGTTTCAGACGGCCTCTGCTTTACCCGCGCGGATGGTGTTCGTCAACAATGCTTTTCAGGCGCTCGTTGGCAACGTGGGTATAGATTTGGGTAGTGCTGATGTCGGCATGGCCGAGCAGCATTTGCACCACACGCAAATCGGCGCCGTGGTTGACGAGGTGGGTGGCAAAAGCGTGGCGCAGGCCGTGGGGGCTGAGCTCGGTGATGGCGACCATGTCGGCGTATTGCTTCACAATCATCCACGCGAGTTGGCGACTGATGCCGGTGCGCTTTTGGCTGACAAACAATTCGTCGATGATGCGGCCTTTTGCGAGCGCAGGACGGGCTTCGGCGAGGTAGCGTTCTATCCAATACACGGCTTCTGCGCCCAGCGGTACGAGGCGCTGTTTGTTGCCTTTGCCGATGGTGTTGATGAGGCCGCGGGTGAGGTTGACTTCGGCAATTTTGAGCTTCACGGCTTCGGTCACGCGCAGGCCGCTGGCGTAGAGGGTTTCGAGCAGGGCTTTGTCGCGCAGGCCGTGCGGGGTGTCGGTGTCGGGAGCGGCCAGCAGGGCGTCGATTTGGCGCTCGGTAATCAAGGGCGGCAGGGTTTTGGCCTGTTGTGGTGCTTTCAGATGGCGGGTGGGGTTGTCGGTGCGCTGTTCGGTTTCGGCCAGCCAGCCATACAGGCGTTTGCAGGCGGACAGGGCGCGGGCTTGCGAACGCGGTTGTTCGTCGGGTTGATAAACGGCGGCGGCCAGGTTGCTGCTGTCGGCAGTCAGCCAGTCGGCACCTTGTGCTTCAAGGCGGGCGGCGATTTTGGCGAGGTCGCGGCGGTAGCTGTCGAGCGTGTTTTGGCTCAGCCGCGCTTGCAGCCATAAATGTTCGAGCAGGCGCTCGGTGAGGTCGTTGTTCATGGCTGCGGCAGATGGGCGAGTTTGGGGTTGCCTTGTTTGGGCACCGGACGCGGCTGGCCGCTGCCGTCGACGGCAACATAGGTGAACACGGCTTCGGTCACGAGTTGGCGGTCGTCTTCGAGGTGGTCGTTCATCAGCGTTTTCACCCACACTTCGATTTTGATTTGCAGCGAGGTGTTGCCGACGCGCACGCAGCGGCCGTAGCAGCACACGACGTTGCCGACTTTCACGGGGCGGATAAACTGCATTTCCTGCACCGCCACGGTCACGATGCGGCCTTGGGCGATTTCGGCGGCGAGGATGCCGCCGCCGATGTCCATCTGCGACATAATCCAGCCGCCGAAAATGTCTTGGTTGGGATTGGTGTCGGCGGGCATCGCCAGCGTGCGCAATAATAATTCGCCTTGGGGTTGGGCAGGGGTGTTCATGAGCGTGTTCTTTCTGATTGGGATTGGATTTTCGGATATTTTAACGGATGCGGGCAGGGGCGGCTATGACAGGCCGTCTGAAAGATTGGCTATTTCTGTAAGCCGACTGGTTGGATGGTTGGGTTAACCCCGTCCATGATGTGCGAAGGGCGACCGGTCTTTTAATATGGTGTCAGAAAATGGTTTCGACAGACCCAGCCACCTTCACTTTGAGAATGATTCAACACTCGGGCGGCCATTCGGTGTGGCGGGGCAGGTCGGGGGTGTCGGCTGTCCACGGGCAGTCGTCATCGGTCCAGAAATGATAGGCGGGGCGCACGCCGGGGTCTTCGTGCAGGGTGGTGATGCGCAGGGCGACGTGCGGCTGCGTGCTGCGATCGCTCAGAAACGGCGTGCCACACACGGAACAAAAACGCCGCCATTTTCCGGGGCTGGATTCGTAGGCAGACAGTTTGTCTTCGCCCTGCAACCAGCGGAAATGCTCGCGCTTGACCACGCCTGCTGCAATATAGGGTGCACCTTGGGCGCGTTGGCAGGTGCGGCAGTGGCAAAAACGGATGTGTTCGACGGCATCGGCTTCGTAAACGACAGCGCCGCACAGGCAGCTTCCACGCATGTGTTTTTCCTTTGCGGGTTTTAAATCTCTACGCCTTCATGCCGCAACAGCCAGCGTTTGATGTCGAGCGCGTTTTCTTCGCCGCTGGAAAAACCGCCGATGCCGCCTTTGGCCACTACGCGGTGACAGGGCACGACCAGCGCCAGCGGGTTTTTGCCGCAGGCACCGCCGACAGCACGCGGCGCACTGCCGATTTTGCGGGCGATATCTTGATAGCTCATCACTTCGCCGGCGGGAATTTCGGCAATCGCTTGCCACACTTTCTGCTGATAAGGCGTGCCGTTTTTGGAAATCGGCCAAGCGAAGTTTTTCAGACGGCCTGAAAAATAATCATCCAGCCGCTGCTGCCATTCTTCGGGCAAGGGATAGGGCGCGTGCGCCAAATCGCCGTGCAGATTGAGTGCGACCAATTCGCCGCTGTCAAATATCAGCGTGATGTTGCCGAACGGGGCTTCGTATAAACAGGCTTGTTTCATGGTTTGAGGCCGTCTGAAAAGGTTTAATCAAGCTGCAGCTTGTGTTGCAGGCGTGTTTTGGCGGTGATCCATTTGTTGCTGATCATGCTGTTTCACAATGAAGCTTTTCTACCATGGCCCAGCCTCAGTCAATCGCCAGATCAAGACGCAGTCCGTTCCGGCCATGCAGGTCATAGGAGCCTTTACGTGCCATGATCAACTGGGGCGTGGGAAAGCCCGTCTCCTCGCTTTGAAAAACTGGCACTCCGCCGGTTTCCAGCTCGGCGATAAACCCGGCAACCTGGATTGCCGCCTCAGGAAAGAAAAGTCGCCCGATGCTCCAATAGGCTGGTCCGCAGGTGCGTGCCATTGCAGCGACTGTCTGCTGTGGCGCCACAGTGAAGATAGACACACCGTTCAGCAGGATATCAAAGCGCACGAATTCGGATATGATGATCTCGCACAACGCATCTTCGTCGAAAACGCATTCCGGCGAGTCCATGTCGCGATATTCGACAATCAGCGTGCGCCCGTCGGTTCTTGGTTCTTCCGATACAGGCTCGTCTATTGGGCCAAGGATGTCACTAAGCCTGTCAACGTCTGAGCGCGACATACCGAATTTCAACGGTCCAACACCGACTAGCGGCAAGAGTGTCCAGCGCTCATTCATGCATGACTGCTCCATAACCCTATGCTCTCACAAACGATATTGCGGATTTGGCCATCGCGCGGAGGTATTCCGCGCCTTCGCCGGAGCCGCCGGATTTAAAGTCGATGGCATTGCCCTCGATCAGCACGTTCAGGCCGCATTTGAGTTCGATCAAATCATCACTCTCAAAAATCAGGGTGATGTTGCCGAAAGGGGCTTCGTATAAACAGGTTTGTTTCATGGGCGTTGTTTCCTGTTTCAATACTCTTTGTTTGAGGCCGTCTGAACCGCTAGGGGAAGATGTTCAGGCGCTGTTGCAAACGGATTTTGGCGGCAGGCCATTCGCTGCAGATCATGCTGTAAAACACGGTGTCGCGGATGCTGCCGTCGCGACGGGTTTGAAAGCCGCGCAGAATGCCGTCTTTTTGCGCGCCCAGCCGTTCGATGGCGGTTTGCGAACGGGTGTTGATGATGTCGGTGCGCCAGCCGACGGTTTGGCAGTCCAGCGTTTCAAAGGCATGGCTGAGCAGCAGGTATTTGCAAGTGGTGTTGACATGGCTGCGCCAATGGCTTTGACCGTACCAAGTGTAGCCGATTTCGACGCGGCGGGCGGCGGGAACGATGTCGTGATAACTGGTGCTGCCGATGATTTGGCCGCTGCGTTCGTCGACTACGGCAAAGGCGCATCGGGCTTTATCGTTTAAGGCCGTCTGAATGTAGGCGGCGGTGTGTTCCGGCTCGGGTACGGAGGTGAACACCAAGTTCCATAATTCGCCGTCGGCCGCCGCTGCGCACAATCCGGCTTCATGCTGCGAGCCGAGCGGTTCGAGGCGGATGCCGTTAAGGCTGAGGGTGACGGGCGGGGCGAAGGCGGTCATGCTGATCGGCTCACGGTGTCCAACACTTCCTGCGCGTGGCCGGCCACTTTCACTTTGCGCCATTCGTGGGCGATTTCGCCGTTTTTGTCCAACACAAAGGTGCTGCGTTCGATGCCGAGCGATTCTTTGCCGTAGAGTTTTTTCAGCTTGATGACGTCAAACTGTTTGCACACGGTTTCGTCTTTGTCGCTCAATAATTCAAACTGAAAGCCTTGTTTGGTGCAGAAATTTTGGTGCGATTTCACGCCGTCGCGCGAGATGCCGACCACGGTATAGCCGAGTTTTTCAAATTCGGGCAGACGGGCGTTGAAGTCCAGCCCTTCGGTGGTACAGCCGGGGGTGCTGTCTTTGGGGTAGAAGTAAATCACCAGCGGCAGATGTTCGGCGGCAACGAAATCTTCGCCGCTGCTGGAGGGGAGGGTGAATGTGTAGTTTGACATACCGATATTATATAAGTTGGGTTTCAGACGGCCTTATCTTAAGCCAGCGGGGCGGTGCTGACAATGTAATTTTCGGGCAAGATAAGTGCATTTCTTTTATAATCGCGCACTAATTTTCATTTTCATTTTTTAAGAGGGTAACACGATGAGCGTGTTAAACAGTTTGCTCGGTATGGCGGTGTTGATTGCCATCGCGGTATTGCTTTCGAGCAACCGCCGTGCCATCAATATCCGCACGGTGGCGGGTGCGTTTCTGATTCAGGTGGT
>CAYVIS010000072.1:0-9190 GCA_964451565.1 uncultured Neisseria sp. | reverse complement strand
TAATACCAATTCAAAAAAGTAAGCTAACAAGGCGGAAGCCTGCGACAGTACAGATAGTACGGCAAGGCGAGACAACGAAGTTAGGTTATTTTTTTGGATTGGTTTCAGACGGCGTTTTGCATTCAGCTTGAACAGCCATCACAAAATCAAACAGGCCGTCTGAACATCAAAACTTCAGACGGCCTGCACACAGCTGGTTTAGGCAGCGGCGGCCAAGGCTTGGGTTAAGTCGGCGAGCAAATCGTCGATGTGTTCGATGCCCACGCTCAGGCGCACCATGTCGGTGCGCACGCCCGCGGCGGCCAGCTCGGCTTCATTGAGCTGGCGGTGGGTGGTGGTGGCCGGGTGGCAGGCCAGTGATTTGGCGTCGCCGATATTCACCAGCCGCAAGAATAATTGCAGCGCGTCGATAAATTTGGCACCGGCTTCGCGCCCACCTTTGATGCCGAAGCTGAGCAAGCCGGAAGCTTGGCCGCCGTAATCGCGCTCAATCAGCGCCCGATAAGGGCTGTCGGGCAAGGCGGGATAGTTTACCCACGCCACTTGCGGGTGGTTTTGCAGAAATTCGGCCACTTTGAGCGCGTTTTCGCAATGGCGCTGCATCCTCAACGACAAGGTTTCCAAGCCCTGCAATATTAAAAACGCATTCATCGGCGAGAGCGCGGCGCCGGTGTTGCGCAGCGGCACCACGCGGGCGCGGGCGATGTAGGCGGCGGGGCCGAAATGGGCGCAATAGTTCACGCCGTGATAGGAAGGGTCGGGCTGGTTGAAAATTTTATCGAAACGCGCACTGAGCGCCCATTCAAACCGGCCGGCGTCGATAATCGCGCCGCCGATGCTGGTGCCGTGGCCGCCGATGTATTTGGTGAGCGACTGCACCACGATATCCGCGCCGTGTTCAATCGGGCGGAACAAGGCGGGTGACGGCACGGTGTTGTCCACCACCAGCGGCAGGCCCTGCGCGTGGGCGGCATCGGCGAAGGCGCGGATATCCACCACGTTAATCGCAGGGTTGCCGATGGATTCGCAATACACCAGCCGCGTGCGCTCGTCGGTGTTGGCGGCGATTTGCTCGGGGCTGTCGGGGTCGATAAAGCGCACTTCGATGCCTTGGCGCGGCAGGCTGTGGGCGAAGAAATTATAGGTGCCGCCGTAAAGGGTTTTGGTGGCGATGATGTTGTCGCCCGCCTCCACCAGCGTTTGAACGGCATAGGTAATCGCCGCCATGCCGCTGGCCACGCATAAAGCCGCGATGCCGCCCTCCAATTCGGCCACCCGCGTTTCAAGCACGGCGGTGGTCGGGTTTGTGATGCGGGTGTAGATATTGCCCGCCACATTGAGGTTGAACAAATCCGCACCGTGTTGGGTGTCGTCGAAGGTGTACGACGTAGTTTGGTAAATCGGCACGGCGGCGGCTTTGGTGGTCGGGTCGGACGTGTAGCCTGCGTGCAGGGCGATGGTTTCGGGTTTCATATAATCTCCTTTGTATCAATCGGTTTTCAGACGGCCTTTATAGAAAGCGTTCTGAATATTTTCAATATCATAGCCAATTTATATGAAAACACCAAAACATGAAAGCGCTTCAGCTGCCGTTTGGCCGGATAAAAAAAGCCGTCTGAACAACATGCTTTCAGACGGCGCTTCCCAGTTTAACCCTACAAGGAATTTGAAAAAAAAATTTCAATAAATTTATATATTAACAAATAGTTATTTCAGCTTGCAGGTATTGACGCCCAACACCTTATACAGGCCGCACCAGCCCAACAAGCCGGTGGCCAGCGGCAACACGCCGAGCCAGCCCCAAGCCGTTTGCGGGCCGGTAAACACCAGCGCAATCAACACCAAGCCGATGATGATACGCAAAGCGCGGTCGATGCCGCCGACATTCTTACAGCGCTGACAAGCCATTTTATTTCCTCCAGACGATATCATTTATATGTGTTCGGGGTTTTCAGACGGCCTCAAACAATAACGTTATAATAACATGATTCTTAAATATCACAAACAAAGATTGCTGTTTCCACACAAAAAAATTACAATAGCCTCATGATGAAACAGAATCCCGACACCATTTTGCAGGACATGCTGCAAAACACCGCCAAAGCCGCCGCGCTGCTGAAGCTGATTGCCCACCCGCACCGGCTGATGATTTTGTGTCTGCTGATTGAAAGCGAAAAAAACGTCACCGAGCTGGTAGAAGCCATCGGCATCAACCAAACCGCCGTGTCCAACCATCTGGCCAAACTGCGCAGCGAAGGCGTGGTCGAATACACGCGTTACCACCGCGTGTTGCAATACCGCATCACCTCGCCCGAAATCGAAGCCATCATCAGCACCCTGCACGAAATCTATTGCCCCGATTAATCGGCACATCTGCCTATTTTCCATCAAGGCCGTCTGAAAGATTTGCTATCATACGGCCTTTTCCATTCGAACACCGCCATGAAAATCGCCACCTGGAACATCAATTCCCTCAACGTGCGCCTGCCCCACGTACAAGACTGGCTCGCCCAACACCAGCCCGACGTGCTTGCCCTGCAAGAGCTGAAGCTCGACCAAGACAAATACCCTGCCGCCGCCTTCCAATTAAGCGGCTGGCACACCGTATGGAGCGGCCAGAAAACCTATAACGGCGTCGCCCTCATCAGCAAACACCCGCTCGAAGACGTGCACACCGACCTGCCCGCCCTGCCCGACGACCCGCAGCGGCGCGTGATTGCCGCCACCGTCAACGGCGTGCGCGTGGTGAACGTATATTGCGTCAACGGCGAAGCGCTCGACAGCCCCAAGTTTGACTACAAACGCCAATGGTTTGCCGCCCTCACCGACTTCATCCGCGACGAACTCACCCGCCATGAAAAACTGGTGTTGCTCGGCGATTTCAACATCGCCCCCGCCGATGCCGACTGCTACGACCCCGAAAAATGGCGTGAACAAATCCATTGTTCCAGCATCGAGCGCGAATGGTTCCAAACCCTGCTCGCACTCGGCCTCACCGACAGCCTGCGCCAAATCCACCCCGAAGGCGCGTTTTACACTTGGTGGGATTACCGTGGCGCCATGTTCCAACGCAAACTCGGCCTGCGCATCGACCACCTGCTGATTACCCCCGCGCTGGCCGCCACCCTGCAAGACGTGCAGGTGGATACCGAAGCGCGCGGCTGGGAGCGCCCCAGCGACCACGCACCGGTGTGGGCAGCGTTTGAAATTTAAATCCGCCGATATATCATCCGAGGCCGCCTGAAACCTTTCAGACGGCCTTTTTTTTACAAACAGATTCATGAATTTAATACACAAGACTTTGTACGATTTCACGGCTAATCAAGTCCGCCAACCCCGTTTATACTGATTGGCATCTCAACCAAACAGGAGCCGACATCATGAAAATGCGAACATTAGGCCAAGGCTTGGCCGTATCCGCTTTGGGCTTGGGCTGCATGCGCATGACTTTTGCCGATGCGCCGGTGGGCACGCGCGAAGAAATGATTGAGCTTATCCGCGCCGCCGTCGCGCGCGGCGTAACTTTCTTCGACACCGCCGAAGTGTATGGCCCGTTTACCAACGAAATACTGGTGGGCGAAGCGCTCGCACCGCATCGCAACCAAGTGGTGATTGCCACCAAATTCGGTTTCAACACCGATGCAAACGGCCAAACCGTCATCGGCGCCGGTTTGAACAGCCGCCCCGAGCGCATCCGCCAAGTAGCCGAAGCCTCGCTCAAACGCCTGCAAGTAGAAGCCATCGACCTCTTTTACCAACACCGCCCCGACCCTGATGTACCGGTGGAAGACGTGGCGGGCGCGGTGAAAGATTTGATTGCCGAGGGCAAGGTGAAACACTTCGGCCTTTCCGAATCCGACGCCGAACAAATCCGCCGCGCCCATACCGTGCAGCCCGTAGCGGCGCTGCAAAGCGAATATTCTTTATGGTGGCGCGAAATCGAACACAACGGCGTGCTTGCTGCTTGCGAAGAGCTGGGCATCGGGCTCGTGCCCTACAGCCCGCTGGGGCGCGGTTTCCTCACCGGCGCCTTCAAACCCGGCCATCAGTTTGCCGAAAACGACATCCGCGCCAACAACCCGCGTTTCACCGATGAAGCGATGGCAAAAAACCAAGCCGTGGTGGATTTGCTGCAACGCATCGGCAACGCGCGCAACGGCACCCCCGCCCAAGTCGCCTTGGCTTGGCTGCTGGCACAAAAACCGTGGATTGTGCCGATTCCCGGCAGCCGCAAACTCAAGCGCTTGGAAGAAAATCTCGCCGCCGCCGACATTGAATTGAGTCGTGCCGAATTGGCCGAAATCGAACAGGCCATGAGCGGAATCGAAGTGGTGGGCAACCGCTATTGAATAAAGGATAATTGTGTTTGACCCGATTATTTGATTTTTTGATTTGAGGCCGTCTGAACACAAATGCTTTCAGACGGCCTGCATCATCCGACAATCCCTTAGCGCTTCTCCCACCCCGCTTTCAGCGCCCAATCCATCGCCTGATAATACTTGGGCTTCTGCGCGGGGATGCCGAGCGTGTTGCGGTAAATCACGCGGTGGTGGTCGGCATACCAGTTCGGAATCACAATGTATTGGTGGCGGATAACGCGGTCGAGCGCGCGGGCGGCGGCGGTGAGCTGCTCGCGGTTGCTGAAACTGGCAAACTGCGGCAGCAGCGCTTCGACGGCGGGGTGGCACACGCCTGCCCAGTTGCGGCTGCCGGGCGTTTTGGCGGCGTCGCAGCCGAAGTAGGCAAACTGCTCGTTGCCGGGGCTTTCGCTGTTGCCGTACACCACAATGGTGAGGTCGTAATCAAAATCGTTGAGGCGTTTTTGATAAACGGCGGAATCGGCCACGCGCACGTTTAAGCGCACGCCGATTTTGGCGAGGTCGCGCTGCCATTTGGCGGTCACGCGCTCATAGGTTTTGCTCGGCGACAGAAATTCCAGCACCAACGGGCGGCCGTTTTTATCCACCAACGCGCCGTTGCGGTAGCGGTAGCCTGCCTGCTCCAGCAGCGCACGCGCTTTCAGCAGATTGGGGCGCACGCCGAGCGTGGGGCTGATTTGCGGCGGTTCGGGCGCATTTTCGTTGAACACGGCGGCAGGCAGCTTGTCGCGCACGCGCTTCAATAAAGCCAGCTCTTTGCCCTGCGGTTTGCCGCGCGCCGCCAATTCGCTGTTGGTAAACAGGCTGTTGCTGCGCTGGTAGAGGCCGTAAAACAGGCGGCGGTTGGTGCTCTCGAAATCAAAACTCTCCACCAAGGCGCGGCGCACGAGGATGTTGTCGAGCGGCTGGCGGCGCTGGTTCATCACAAAGCCCTGCAAACCGGCGGTGTTGCCGTGCGCCCATTCGTGTTTTTGCAGGCCGCGTTTTTTGAGGTCGCGCTCGGAATAGGCGCGCGCCCAGTTGCGGGCGACGTTTTCCTGCACAAAATCGTAGCGGCCGCCTTTGATGCCTTCGATGCGCACGCTGTCGTCTTTATAGTAGCGGAAGCGCACGGTATCGAAGTTATACATGCCTTTGCGGGCAGGCAGGTTTTGCGCCCAATAGTTTTTGTCGCGTGCAAATTCGCTCAAGCGGCCGCCGTCGGCACGGGCGAAACGGTAAGGGCCGGAGCCGATGGGCAGCGCATTGGGCGCGGCGGCCAGCCCTTTCGGATAGCTTTTGTGAGAAAACACCGGCAATTCGCCCAAAATCATGTGCAATTCGGCATTGCGCTGTTTGAAGCGGAACACTACCGTGCGCGGCGCAGGCGTTTCCACTTTGGCCACATCCGCCCAATAAAATTTATACATCGGCGCGGCGGCGGCATCTTGCGTGAGCGTGCGGAACGAAGCGGCCACGTCTGCCGCCAATACCGCATCGCCGTTGTGGAAACGCGCTTTGGGATTGAGTTTGAATGTCACCGAAAGGCCGTCTGAAGCCAGCGCCACGTCTTCGGCAAGCAAACCATACATGGCAAACGGCTCATCATCGCTTTTCACCATCAGCGTATCGAGCGTAAGCGCCGCCACGCCCGCTTCATGGTCGCCCTTGAGCGTAAACGGGTTGAGCGTATCGAAACCGCCCGGCACCGGCAGCGTAAACGTACCGCCTTTGGGCGCTTGCGGATTAACGTAATCGAAATGGGCAAATCCGGCGGCATAGCGCGGCTTTTCTCCCAAGCCGAGACCGTGGGCGGCGTGGGCGCTGACGGAGGCGGCCAGCAATAAGGCAAACAGTTTTTTCATGCAGACGACAGCAGTATCAATGGTATATAGAATAAGACCTTTGCAAAATTGCAATGACATCATCAAAAAGTCATCTAACTCCGTCATTCCGGCGCAGGCCGGAATCCACTTTTCACTTGAAGCTACTTTAAAATCAACAAGCTGAATTTCGGCAGATGGATTCCGGCCTGCGCCGGAATGACAAGTTTAGGGTCTATTTTCAAGGGAAAATGTAATTTGCAAAGGTCTCAGAATGGTTTATTGTACCTGCAAACGAGGCCGTTTGAAGCATGGCGATTCGATTCTATTTAATGAGCGTGTTATAAAACCCGCACAAAATCAGCGGCGCTTCAACACAGCCAAACCACCCGCCCTTTCAGACGGCCTGAAAACATTGTTTTCTATACCAAATCCATTCGATTTGATATAATGCGCGGTTTAATGACACCGCAAAACCACTACTCAAGGAAAAAAACATGGGCTTTTTGCAAGGTAAAAAAATCCTGATTACCGGCATGATTTCCGAGCGTTCGATTGCTTACGGCATTGCCAAAGCATGTCACGAACAGGGCGCCGAGCTTGCCTTCACTTATGTTGTCGACAAATTGGAAGAGCGCGTGCGCAAAATGGCCAAAGAGCTGGGCTCCGAATTGGTGTTCCGTTGCGACGTACAGAGCGATGAAGAAATCGAACAAGCTTTCGCCGATTTGGGCAAGCATTGGGACGGCCTCGACGGCCTCGTGCACTCCATCGGTTTCGCCCCGCGCGAAGCCCTCGGCGGCGACTTCCTCGACAGCATCAGCCGCGAAGCCTTCAAAGTGGCGCACGAAGTATCCGCCTACAGCCTGCCCGCACTGGCCAAAGCCGCCCGCCCGATGATGCAGGGCCGCAACGGATCGATTCTGGCGCTGACCTATCTCGGCGCCGTGCGTGCGATTCCGAACTACAACGTCATGGGCATGGCCAAAGCCAGCCTCGAAGCCGGCATCCGCTTCACCGCCGCCTGCTTGGGCGGCGAAGGCATCCGCTGCAACGGCATCTCCGCCGGCCCCATCAAAACCCTGGCGGCCGCCGGTATCGCCGATTTCAGCAAACTGCTGAGCCACGTTGCCTCGCACAACCCGCTCGGCCGCAACGTAACCATCGAAGAAGTGGGCAACACCGCTGCTTTCCTGCTGTCTGATTTGGCTTCCGGCATCACCGGCGAAATCACCTACGTCGACGGCGGCTACAGCATCAACGCCCTCAACGACGCCGAAGAAGAAGAGGCCTGATTTTTCGTTTGGCCGAGGCCGTCTGAAACAGAAGTGTAACTTTTTTACATCATACTGTTTCTCAGACGGCCTTTTTTATGCTTGAGCGGAACCAAAACATGCTTTCCGCATCAAACATACAAATCTTAACGCTGATATGCGCATCGTTTACCGAAAAACAGGTATGATGCGCCACTCACAATTTCTGCCTAATCCTTTGGATTAGCTACAATTTAACACCATCAAAAAAGGAAATATCATGTCTTTGAAACAGGAATTTAAAGAATTCATCATGCGCGGCAACGTTATCGACCTGGCCGTCGGTATGGTTGTCGGCACCGCCTTCAGCGGCATCGTCAAATCGCTGGTCGACGACGTTATCATGCCCCCCATCGGCCTGCTGCTGGGCGGCGTAGACTTCTCCAACCTGTTCATCACCCTGAAAGACGGCACCCCCGCCGCCGGTGAAGCAGGCTACGCTTCACTGGCCGCCGCCCAAGCCGCCGGCGCCGTTACCCTGAATGTGGGCTTGTTTATCAACACCATCATCAGCTTCCTGATTATCGCCGCCGCCATCTTTGCCGTGATTAAAGCGCTGAGCAAACTGAAACGCGAAGAAGCACCCGCCGAAGAAGCACCGGCCGAGCCGAGCGAAGAAGTGGTATTGCTGCGCGAAATCCGCGACTCGCTGAAAAAATAAACATTTGCTTGTTTGAGATTTGAAGAAAGAAAGCCGTCTGAATTGGTTTCAGACGGCTTTGTTGCTTTTGCAAGCAAGCCTTGCGGTTTGCTTCAACCGCCCGACATCAACAACCAAGATTTTGTAGATTTTGTAGGGTGCAATAAGGCATAGCCGCATTGCACCGATTCACGCATTTTTGAGGTTTGCAGAAGCGGTTGACATCCGCTAATCGGTGCAATGCGCTGGCGCTTATTGCACCCTACTGTTCCTGAAAATATTTCAGACGGCTTTGTTGTTTTTTGCAAGCAAGCCTTGGGGGTTGCTTCCCAATTTCCCCCAAAAAAACCAAAAAAGCCGTCTGAAAACCCGTAAGCTTTCAGACGGCCTTTATCCGATCAAACGCTGCTTACTGCACCCGTTGCGCTTCTTCGCGCACGGCGTTCACCACGTCGGTGCCGAACAGCGCATTGACATCGGTTTCGTCAAACACATATTTCTCGTTGCAGAAATCGCAGTCGATTTCCACGCTGCCCTGCTCGGCCACCACTTCGCCCACTTCCTGGCCGCCCAACATCAGCAGCATATCGCTGACTTTGCCGCGCGAGCAGGTGCAGGCGAATTCGATGGTTTCCGGCGCAAACACGCGCGGCGGGGTTTCGTGAAACAGGCGGTAGAGCACATGTTGGGCATCCAGCGCGGTCAATTCTTCGGCGGTCACGGTTTGCGCCAAAGTGGCAACGTGGTTCCACGCTTCGGGGTCGATGTCTTCTTCGGGCAGGCGCTGCACCAGCAGGCCGCCGACGGCGGCATCGGAGGCGGCCAGCGTGATGTGGGTGTCGAGCTGCTCGGAGCGTTTCATGTAGTTCATCAGCAATTCGGCGATGCTGCCGCCTTCCAAGGGCACCACGCCCTGCCACGGCTCGCCGTCTTGCGGTTGCAGCGTCAGCACAAACACGCCGTTGTCGCCGAGCAAATCGCGCAGGCTTTCGTCGTCAGCAATTTCGGCCTGCTCGTCCCAACGGGCGGTGGCGCGGCAGGTGTGGCCGGAAGTGG
>CAYVIS010000071.1:0-9239 GCA_964451565.1 uncultured Neisseria sp. | reverse complement strand
CTTCGCGGGCTTTGGCGGTGAGGCCGCGGCCGATAATCAGGTTGATGCGGCCGCCTGCTTGCACTTCGTCGAGCAATACTTGTGATTTCAGCTCGAATTCGGCCACGGTATCGCCGTTTTTCACGATTTTGCCTTCATAAGGCAGAATGTCGACCACGTCGCCCATTTGCAGCGCGCTTACGTCGACTTCAATCGGCAGCGCGCCGGAGTCTTCTTGGGTATTGAAGAAAATCGGGGCGATTTTGCCGCCCAAGCATACGCCGCCGAAACGTTTGTTCGGCACATAAGGAATATCATGGCCGGTATGCCAGATGACGGAGTTGGTGGCGGATTTGCGTGAAGAACCGGTGCCGACCACATCGCCCACGTAGGCCACGAGGTTGCCTTTGGCTTTCAATTCTTCTAAAAGCTTGATGGGGCCGACTTCACCCGGTTTGTCGGGGTTGATGCCGTCGCGCGGGTTTTTCAGCATGGCCAGCGCGTGCAGCGGGATGTCGGGGCGGCTCCAGGCATCGGGCGCGGGTGACAAATCGTCGGTGTTGGTTTCGCCGTCGACTTTGAATACGGTTACGGTGATTTTTTCCGGCACTTTTTCGCGCGAAGTGAACCATTCGGCATCCGCCCATGATTGCAATACTTCTTTGGCGTATTGGTTGCCTTTTTCGGCTTTTTCCTGCACGTCGTGGAATGAATCGAACATCAGCAAGGTGTGTTTCAGGCCTTCGGCGGCGATGGCGGCGAGCTTGTCGTTGTCGAGCAGCTCAATCAGCGGATGGATGTTGTAGCCCCCGAGCATGGTGCCTAAGAGTTTGGTGGCTTCTTCGGGAGATACCAACGGGCTGCTGGTGCTGCCTTCGGCTACGGCGGCGAGGAATGAGGCTTTGACTTTAGAGGCGTCGTCCACACCGGGCGGCACGCGGTTGGCCAGCAAATCGACCAAGAATTCGCCTTCGCCTGCGGGCGGGTTTTTCAATAATTCGACCAGATCAGCAGTTTGCTGGGCGGTGAGGGGCAGGGCGGGAATACCCAGGGCTTCGCGCTCTGCGGCGGCTTTACGATAGGCTTCTAACATCTCTTCAGTTCCTTATTTTGCGGTTTTTCTTCTGTGGATGTACCACATATGTGTAGTATGCGGTAGTTCGTTTATCATAAACTAAATTTGTGTAAATAGGAACTGCCTTTTTACAGGAAACCGAGGCCGTCTGAAAGCGCTTGATATTGTTGGTAAAGCGCATTCAGACGGCCTTTGCGTCTGATTTAGAGTGATAGCTTGTGTTGATGTGAATGATAGTGGACAGGCAATCATCAAGGCCGTCTGAAAGATTTGTTTTCAGACGGCCTTGTTTGATGCTTGACGGGTAGAACGGTTAGCGTTTGTTGCGCTCGTAAATCGGCATCACTTCGGGCAGCATCTTGCGGATGGCGTTGATGCGGGCGTTGTTGGTGGGGTGGGAAGAAGTGATGGCGTTGAGGGTGTTGTTGTTGTCGCGCACGTTGTTCATTTTTTCCCACACGGTAATCGCGGCCTGCGGATTGTAGCCCGCCTCGGCCATCAGGCGCACACCGCCTGCGTCGGCTTCGGTTTCTTGGCTGCGTGAGAAAGGCATGTTGACGCCGTATTGGCTGAGCAGGTCGGTGGAGAGGCCGGCGGCTTCGCTGCTGATGCCGGTGGTGGATTGCAAGACCGCGCCGCCGATGTTGGCGGCCAGGCCGGTGAGCACTTGCTGGCCGACGGCGCGCTTGCTGTGTTCGAGCAGGGCGTGGGTCATTTCGTGGCCGACCACGGCGGCGATTTCATCGTTAGAGAGCTTGAGTTTGTCGACCATGCCGGTATACATGGCCATTTTGCCGCCGGGCATTGCCCAGGCATTGAGTTCGTCGGATTTGATGACGGTCATCTGCCAGTTGAACGGCACGCCGGTTTTGTTGGCCTGGTTGGCGTAGGGCTTGAGGCGGTTGAACACGGTTTGGATGCGGCGCGAGGTTTGTGAAGAGGTGTCGACCATTTTTTTGCTTTGCGCCTGCTGCATCACTTGGGTGTAGCTTTTGGCGGCGCTGGCGTTGAGGGTGGCGCTGTCGTAGCCCACCATGTCGGCCACCGAGGTGCAGCCGGAAAGGGCGATGGCGGCGGCAACAAAGGCGCTCAGGCGCAGGGAATGGATTTTATTCATGGGGCACTCCGTGTTCGATAAATAAAAGATACGTCAAGCATAACATAATTTGTGTTTGGTGCGAGAAAGGCCGTCTGAATGGCTTTTCAGACGGCCTCTCCGGTGTGGCGCGGACCCGGCGGCTGCGCGGATGCCGACTGCTTACATCTGAATCGAGCCGTTGACGGTGATGCTGATTTCTTCGGTGCCCGGGTTGGGGGCTTCGGTCACTTCACCGGCGCTGTCGGCTTTCATGGCGCGCGCCATCATCGGTGCGGGTGCGGGTGCACCGTATTCCACCATTTGCTGGTTGCCGATTTGGCCGAGGTTGAGGTGGACGATTTTGTAGCCGGAAAAGCCCAGTGCGCGTACCAAGGTGTTGGCTCGGTCTTTGAAGCGTTTGAGCGCGGCTTTGCTCACTTCGTCAATCACTTCTTCGCGCTTTTGTTTGGACACGCTGAACGAGGTGTTGCTCAGGCTGGCTTCGTTTTGCGCTTCGGCAATCAGGCGGTTGAGCGCGGCGAAATCTTTGCTTTCCACCTTAATCAGCGCGGTTTCCTGCCAGCCGATTTGGGTTTGCTTGCCGTTTTTGTATTGATAACGCGGGTAGGCATTGCGGTTGATCAGCTCGCTTTTGAAGGCGCGGTTGGCTTCGATGCGCTGGTTGAGGGCGTTGTATTTGCGCACAAACGCCCGGTTGACCTCGGCGCGCTCTTTGCCTTCTTCATTGACGGTGAGGCGGATGATCATGGTGTCGCGCGGCACTTCGGCGCTGGCGCTTTCGGCAAATTCGATAACATTGTAATTCAACGGTTCGGCACGGGCGCTCATGGTGGCGGCTGCGGCAACAATGCCCAGCGCCAAGGCTTTTTTCAACATGATTGTTCCTTAATGGAAAAATGTGACGGAACATAATTTAGCACAGTAAATTTGCTTTGGTTGATAAGATGTGTGAAGATTTTTTAGGGCATGAATTGTGTTGCAGGCCGTCTGAAATCTTAAATGATGAAAAATGGTTTCAGACGGCCGAATTCTCGCCATATATAGTGAATTAGAAATGAAACAGTTCAACTCATTCAGCCACCTGTTTTGATGTTCACGATACACAAAGTGTGCAAATTTAATTCACTATAAAATAAGAATGATTGCTATAATCAAAAAGATAACGCACGCAAAGGAGAAAGTAATGAACACCCGTATCGAACACGACACCATGGGCGAAGTGGCGGTGCCGTCTGAAGCCTATTGGGGCGCGCAAACCGAGCGCAGCCGCAACAATTTCAAAATCGGTGGCGAAACGCTGCCGCAGCCTTTAATTGAAGCGATGGCGCTGGTGAAAAAAGCCGCCGCGCAAACCAATGCCGCGCTGGGGCGGATTGAGGCACAACAGGCGCAATGGATTGCGCAGGCTGCCGATGATGTGTTGGCGGGCAGGCTGGCGGGGCAGTTTCCGCTGGTGGTGTGGCAAACCGGCTCGGGCACGCAGTCGAATATGAACATGAACGAAGTCATCGCCAACCGCGCCAACGAAATCGCCGGCACGGGCTTGGCCGCCTATCAGCCCGTGCATCCCAACGACCATGTCAACCACGCGCAATCCACCAACGATTCTTTTCCTACCGCGATTCATGTGGCGGCGGCGATTGAAATCAACCGCTTGCTGATTCCGGCGCTAAAAAGTTTACGTGATACTTTGCAGGCTAAGGCCGAAGCGTTTGCGCCGATTGTGAAGATTGGCCGTACTCATTTGCAAGACGCCACACCGCTTACATTGGGGCAGGAGTTTTCCGGCTATGTGAGCCAGCTCGACCACGGTTTAGGCCGTCTGAATGCTGCTTTGCAGGGTTTGTATGAGCTGCCGTTGGGCGGCACGGCGGTGGGCACGGGCTTGAATAGCCATCCTGAGTTTGCCGAAAAAGCCGCCGCCCAGCTTGCCACACTTTCCGGCTTGCCGTTTGTGAGCGCACCGAATAAATTCGAAGCGCTGGCCGGGCGCGATGCCTGCGTGTTTGCATCCGGTGCGCTCAAAACATTGGCGGCCAGCCTGAATAAAATCGCCAACGATGTGCGCTGGCTCGCCAGCGGCCCGCGTTGCGGTTTGGGAGAAATCAAAATTCCCGAAAACGAGCCCGGCTCGTCTATCATGCCGGGCAAAGTCAACCCGACCCAATGCGAAGCAATGACCATGGTGTGCTGCCAGGTGTTCGGCAACGACACCACCATCAATTTTGCCGGTGCATCGGGCAATTTCGAGCTAAACGTATATATGCCGGTGATTGCTTACAATCTGTTGCAATCCGTGCGCCTGCTTGGTGACGTGTGCAACAGCTTCAACGAACATTGCGCCGTCGGCATCGAACCGGTGCCTGAAAAAATCGATTATTTCCTGCACCATTCGCTGATGTTGGTCACTGCGCTCAACCGCAAAATCGGTTATGAAAACGCCGCCAAAGTGGCGAAAACCGCGTATAAAAACGACAAATCCTTGCGCGAAACCGCGGTCGAGCTGGGTTTGCTCAGCGGCGAAGAATTTGATGAACTGGTGAAACCGGAAGATATGGTCAGCCCGCGTTAAATTCGAAAACTATACGCAAAGGCCGTCTGAAAGCAATATGTTCAGACGGCCTTTAGTCAGTTTAAATCAAAGCTTACGCCTCAACCGGAATAATCCCAATCTTAGCCTGCCACTGCTTCGGTGCAATCGCATGCACGGAAGCGCCGCTGCTGTCGACCGCCACCGTTACCGGCATATCCTTCACTTCAAACTCATAAATCGCTTCCATGCCCAATTCGGGGAAGGCCACCACTTTGGCTTCTTTAATCGCTTTGGCCACCAAATAAGCCGAGCCGCCCACGGCCATCAGATACACCGCTTTATTATCCGCAATCGCTTGACACGCTTCGGCACCGCGTTCCGATTTGCCGATCATGCCCAAGAGGCCGGTTTGTTCCAGCATCTGGCGGGTGAATTTGTCCATGCGGGTAGCGGTAGTGGGGCCGGCGGGGCCGACCACTTCATCGCGCACCGGATCGACGGGGCCGACGTAGTAGATAATCTTGTCGGTGAAATCCACCGGCAGTTTTTCGCCTTTGTTCAACATATCCACCATGCGTTTGTGTGCGGCATCGCGGCCGGTGTAGATTTTGCCGCTCAAGAGCAGCACATCGCCGGTTTTCCATTGCGACACGTCGGCTTTGCTCAAGTCGTCCACATTCACACGGATGCCGTTGTCGGGGCTGTAGGTCAAATCGGGCCAGTCTGCCAGCGAAGGCGGGGTGAGTTCGGCCGCGCCCGAGCCGTCGAGCTCGAATTCCACATGGCGGGTGGCGGCGCAGTTGGGAATCATCGCAATCGGTTTGCCTGCCGCGTGGGTGGGGTAATCCAAAATCTTCACGTCCAACACCGTGGTCAAACCGCCCAAACCTTGCGCGCCGATGCCCAGCGCGTTCACTTTTTCAAACAACTCCAAACGCAGCGCTTCCACGGTGTTCAATTCCGCACCCGAAGCCGCTTTTTCCTGCAATTCGTGAATGTCGATGTGGCTCATCAGCGATTCTTTCGCCAACAGCGCCGCTTTTTCAGGCGTACCGCCGATGCCGATGCCCAAAATGCCCGGCGGACACCAACCCGCGCCCATCGTCGGAATGGTTTTCAACACCCAATCGACAATCGAATCAGACGGGTTCAGCATCGCCAGTTTGGATTTGTTTTCCGAGCCGCCGCCTTTGGCCGCACAGGTGACTTCCACTTTATCGCCGGCCACGATTTCCATGTGCACCACCGCAGGGGTGTTGTCTTTGGTGTTGGTGCGTTTGCCCGCCGGATCGGCCAGCACGGATGCGCGCAAGACATTATCGGGATGAGTGTAGGCGCGGCGCACGCCTTCGTTGACCATTTCCTGCACGCTCATTTGCGCATCCCACTGCACATTCATGCCCACTTTCAGAAACACGGTGGCAATACCGGTATCCTGACAAATCGGGCGATGGCCTTCGGCACACATGCGGCTGTTGACGAGGATTTGCGCCATCGCGTCTTTGGCGGCGGGATTTTCTTCTTTTTCCCAGGCTTTGGTGAGCGCTTGGATGTAATCGACGGGGTGGTAATAGCTGATGAATTGGAAGGCATCGGCGATGCTTTGGACGAAGTCTTCTTGCTTGATGACGGTCATGGTCGGGTTCCTTTGGTAATGGCGGCGCGTTTCAGACGGCCTGTAGTGTGTTGTAGCGGTATTGTAATGCAGTTTGACTGTGCAGGGTAGGCAAAATCCGTTTCTATCGTCATGGCCGTCTGAAACGGTGCGGCGCGGGCGCAGTTGGTTTACAATAGCTGCTGTTTGTTTCCAACGGTGTATCAACGTGAAAATTCTGATTCTCGGCAGCGGCCAAGTTGGCTCGACGGTGGCGCAAAATCTGGCCGCCATGCCCGGCAATGATGTGACCATCATCGATATCGACGAAAACGCGCTGCGCAATTTGAGCAGCAAGCTCGACGTGCAGACCATGCAGGGCAACGGCGCGTCGCCGCTGGTGTTGGAGCGGGCGGGTGCGGGCGATGCGGATTTGATTCTGGCGCTGACCCGTAGCGACGAAACCAATCTGGTGGCCTGCAAAATTGCCGCCGATTGGTTCAATATCCCCAGCCGCCTGGCGCGCGTGCGCTCTACTGATTATGTGGAATTCGGCTCGGAAAGCGAGGAAATCGAAAACTCGTTGGCATTGTTTGAAATCACCGAATCCATCAGCCCCGAGCAGTTGGTCACCGAGCGGTTGGCGGGGCTGCTCAACTATACCAGCGCGCTGCAGGTGCTGCGTTTTGCTGAAGACAAAGCCAAGATGGTGATTGTGCAGGCGCATAAAGGCGGCTTGCTGGTCAACAAAGAAATCTCGCAAATCAACCAACACCTGCCCGAGGGTGTCGACTGTCAAATCAGCGCCATCTACCGCAACAACCGTCTGATTGTGCCCTCGGCGCAAACGGTGATTATCGAGGGCGACGAAGTGTGTTTTGTAGCAGCGGCAGAGAATGTCAAAGCGATTATGCGCGAATTGAGACCGCTGGAGCAGCGCACGCGTAAGGTGATGATTGCGGGCGGCGGCAATATCGGCTACCGGCTGGCCAAGCAGATGGAGAGCCAGCTTGATATCAAAATCATCGAATACAACCCGACGCGTGCCGAATGGCTGGCCGAAAACCTCGACCATACGCTGGTGCTCAACGGCTCGGCTACCGACGAGAGCCTGCTCACCGAAGAATATATTGATGAAATCGACGTGTTTTGCGCGCTCACCAATGATGATGAAAACAACATCATGTCGAGCTTGTTGGCGAAAAACCTCGGCGCCAAACGGGTGATGACGATTGTCAACCGTTCTAGCTATGTCGATTTGCTGGAGGGCAATAAAATCGATATCGTGGTGTCGCCGCACTTAGTCACCATCGGCTCGATTCTGGCACACATCCGCCGCGGCGATGTGGTGGCGGTGCACCCGCTGCGGCGCGGTACGGCAGAGGCAATTGAAGTGGTGGTGCACGGCGATGTGAAAACCTCGGCGCTGGTCGGCCGCCGCGTTTCCGAAATCGATTGGCCGCAAGGCTGTCACTTTGCCGCACTGGTGCGGGAAAATGAAGTGGTGATGGGGCATAAGGAAGACGCGGTGATGCAGGATGGCGACCACATTATCTTTTTCGTGTCGCGCCGCCGCGTGTTGCGCGAGCTGGAAAAGCTGATTCAGGTGAAAATGGGCTTTTTCGGTTGAATTTCAGACGGCCGGTTGGTTTGATTGATTGAGAAGCCGTCTGAAAAAATATAGTGAATTAAATTTGAATCAGGACAAGGCGGGAAGCCGCAGATAGTACACCTAGTACGGCAAGGCGAGCCCAACGCTGTACTGGTTCAAATTTAATTCACTATAATTTATTCAAGGATTTGTTTTAAAGCCAAAGGCCGTCTGAAATCTTTCAGACGGCCTTTAATCTTTATCGGGTACAGATTCAGGATTCCTGCGCCGCCCATTCGGCAGCGTTTTGCGGCTGCTTCAACGTGGTCAGTTTTTTGGTGAGGATGTTCAGAATCACGCCGTAGGCAGGCAGGAAAAACAGCGTGCAGATGGCGAGCTTGAACAGGTAATCGACAAAGGCGATTTCCGGCCAGTGTGCCGCCATAAACGCATCTTTGCTGGCATAAAACGCCACGCTGAAGAAAACCAGCGTATCCAGCGCGTTGCCGATAAAGGTAGACGCAGTCGGCGCCGCCCACCAGGATTTCAGACGGCGCAGGCGGTTGAAAACGAAAATGTCTAAAAGTTGGCCGAGCGCATAAGCGGCGAAACTGGCCAGCGCGATGCGGCCGACAAAGCTGTTGAATTCGGCGAGCGCGCCCCAGCCGGTCCAACTGCCTTCGCTGAACAAAACGGAAAAGATATAAGAGAGCGCCAGCGCGGGCAGCATCACCCAAAAGATAATCCGCCGCGCCAAACGCTGGCCGAAGATGCGCACGGTCAAATCGGTGGCGAGGAAGATAAACGGAAAAGTAAACGCGCCCCAAGTGGTGTGGAAGCCGAAAATTTCAAACGGAAACTGCACCAGATAATTGCTGGCGGCAATCACCGCAATATGAAACAAAGCCAGCCATATCAGGGCTTGGCGTTGCTGTGCGGGAGAAAATGAATACATGGTTTTATGCTTTTCGAAAAATGCTTTCAGACGGCCTGAGCGGATTAAAGGCCGTCTGAACGATATAGTGAATTATAGTGAATTAAATGGGTTTATTGCATATCGTGGGCAAACAAGCGCTTGCGGGCGAGTTGCTCGAATTCGGTGCCCGCCGCGCCATAGTTGGCAAACGGATGGATGGCGATGCCGCCGCGCGGAGTGAATTCGCCGAACACTTCGATATATTTGGGCTGCATCAGCGCGATGAGGTCTTTCATGATGATGTTGACGCAGTCTTCATGAAAATCACCGTGGTTGCGGAAGCTGAACAGATAGAGTTTCAGCGACTTGCTTTCCACCATTTTGATATCGGGAATGTAGCGGATATAAATCGTGGCGAAATCGGGCTGGCCGGTCATCGGGCACAGGCTGGT
>CAYVIS010000070.1:0-9275 GCA_964451565.1 uncultured Neisseria sp. | reverse complement strand
TCGAAACCGCCGGTATCAATCACCAGATAAGGTTTGCTGCCGATGCGGCCGTGGCCGTAATGGCGGTCGCGCGTGAGGCCGGGCATATCGGCCACCAGCGCATCTTTGGTGCGGGTAAGGCGGTTAAACAAGGTGGATTTGCCGACATTGGGACGGCCGACCAGCGCGATGGTGGGTTTCATTATATATACTCTTTTTTGTTTCCGGTGTATTCACCGCTACTGCCGAGAAAGCACAACGGCTTGCAGGAGCATTATTCTCTCCGCAAGCCTGCTGTCGGTTTCAGACGGCCTTATTTCAATTGGTCTATTTTCAGCTGCAGCAAATCTTTATTGGTGGCTTCGTTTGGCAATTTAGCCAGCGTCTGCTCGTAAGCTTCCAGCGCCTCTTTCGATTTGCCTTGTGCCAGCAATACATCACCTTTGGTTTCCAGCAATAAGGGCTCGAAATCAGCGGCAACCTGAGTATTCAACGCAGTTAGCGCCTGATCGTATTTTTTCTGCTGCAAATAGACAACGGCCAAACGCTGTGCGGCAATGGCCTGCACCAATGGCGATTTTTGGTTTTTCAAGACCCAGTTGAGATGACCTTCCGCCACATCGTATTTGCCATTGTCAAATTCGGTGGCGGCAACCATCAGAGTGGCCTGCGCTGCGGCAATGCTGTTTGAATAGTTTTGCTGCAAGTTTGTTAAATCAGCGCCGACGGCATTCCGGTTGTCTTGCGCTTGGGCTTTTTCTACCATTTGCGCCAATACTTCGGCGGCTTCCTGATCTTTTTTTACCAGATGGTTTTGATACAGCACATTGCCAAGATAAGCCAATGCTGCGATAACCAATGCAGCAAACAGCCAACGACCCCAACCTTTCCAAAAATGCTTGAAATTGTCTAACGATTCTTGTTCATCAATATGAGTTGCCATTTATGCTTGTTTCCATTTTTGTAAAGTATTCAATAATTCGGTGGCAGGTACGGTCATCTGGCCAAGTCTACCCTGCATGTCTTTCAGGGTAACCGTATCTGCAGCCAGCTCGTCTTGAGCCACGATGAGCGCAATGGCCGCGCCGCTGCCGTCGGCTTTTTTCATCTGCGCTTTCAAACTTTGGCTGCCGGAATGCTGCAATACGTTGAATCCCGCCGAGCGCAAAGTGTGGGCATAGCGCATCACCTGCAAGGCCGCACCGTCGCCTTGGTACATGGCATAGACATCGGGAGCGTTGTCTGCCTGCAGGCTGCCGTATTCGCGCACCAGCAGCAGCAAACGCTCGACGCCCATCGCAAAACCGATGGAAGGTGCGGGTTTGCCGCCCAATTCTTCAATCAAGCCGTTGTAGCGGCCGCCGCCGCAGACTGTCGCCTGCGCGCCGAGTTTGTCTGTGGTCCATTCGAACACGGTTAGGTTGTAATAATCCAAGCCGCGCACCAAGCGGGGATTTTCGACATAGGCGATTTCCAACCCGTCAAGCATGTCTTTAAAGCAGCGGTAATGCGCCAGCGATTCTTCACCCAGATAATCAATCAGGCTCGGGGCGGCATTACAGATTTCCTGCAAATCGGGGTTTTTGCTGTCGAGCACGCGCAAAGGATTGGTGTGCAGACGGCGTTTGCTGTCTTCATCGAGCTTGTCTTCATGGCTGCTCAAATATTCGACCAAAGCGGCGCGGTGGGCGGCACGCTCTTCTTTGTTGCCCAAGCTGTTGATTTCCAGCGTCAGGTGTTCGCGAATGCCCAATTCCTGCCACAAAGCCGCCGACATGGCCACGATTTCAGCATCGATATCGGGGCCGTCAAAACCCAAAGCCTCAATGCCTACTTGGTGAAACTGGCGGTAACGGCCTTTTTGCGGACGTTCGCGGCGGAACATCGGCCCCATATACCACAATTTTTGCGGGCTGTTGTAGAGCAGATTGTGTTCGACAACGGCGCGCAGGCATGAGGCCGTGCCTTCGGGGCGCAAACTCAGGCTCAATGAATCGTTGGAATCGGAAAACGTGTACATCTCTTTGCCGACCACATCGGTTTCTTCGCCGATTGAGCGTACAAACAAACCGGTCTGTTCTACAATCGGGGTGCGGATTTGTTGGTAGCCGTAACGGCGCGCCCATGCAGACACAACATCTTCAAATGCCTGCCAAAAAGCAGCGGTCAGTTTGAAATCTTTCTGCTCGATTGGCAGCAAATCATTCATGCCTTTGACGGCTTGGATTTTTTTTCCCATGTTCGATAGCTGTTCTATGTATTCTTAAAGGCCGTCTGAACGCATCAAGTGTTTGATGCTAACCTCTCGCAGTTTCAGACGGCCTGTTCATTATGAGGCTTGAATCGGAATCACGCGTGATGTGCGGCGTTTGGCACCGCCTTCGCCGTAATTGGTTTCCACATATTCTTGCACAATCGCCAAAAATTCAGCGGCCATATTGTCGCCTTTGAGGGTGACTTTGCGTTCGCCGTCCACATACACCGGTGCCACCGGTGTTTCGCCGGTACCGGGCAGGCTGATGCCGATGTCGGCCAATTTGCTCTCGCCCGGCCCATTGACCACGCAGCCCATCACCGCCACATTGAGCGATTCAACGCCCGGATATTGCACACGCCACACAATCATCTGTTCACGCAAATATTGCTGGATGTCGCGCGCCAATTCTTGAAATACGGTGCTGGTGGTGCGGCCGCAACCCGGACAAGCCGTTACCATCGGTGTAAACGAGCGCAGGCCCATGGTCTGCAGAATTTCCTGCGCCACCACCACTTCCTGTGTACGCGGGCTACCCGGCTCAGGGGTGAGCGAAATGCGAATGGTGTCACCAATACCTTGCTGCAGCAAAACCGCCAACGCTGCGGTAGAGGCAACGATGCCTTTGCTGCCCATACCTGCTTCGGTTAAACCCAAATGCAACGGATAGCGGCAACGTGCGCCTAAATCGCGGTAAACCTGAATCAAATCCTGCACCGCGCTGACTTTGCACGACAAGATGATTTTGTTTTCCGGCAAACCCAAATCAACGGCTTTTTGTGCCGATTCCAGCGCGGAAACGATTAAGGCTTCTTTCATCACCTCTTCCGGCGGCAACGGCGAAGCAGCAGCCAGATTGGCATCCATCATGCGCTTGGCCAAGCTTTGATCGAGGCTGCCCCAGTTGACGCCGATGCGCACTGCTTTATTGTGTTCGGCTGCCGTGCGGATCATATAGGCAAATTTTTCATCGCCTTTCGCACCTTTCCCGACATTGCCGGGATTGATGCGGTATTTCGACAAGGCTTTGGCGCAATCGGGAAATTCCTGCAACAGGCGCTCACCATTGAAATGGAAGTCGCCGACTAACGGTGTTTTGCAGTCCATATCATCGAGGCGCAGACGGATTTCTGCTACTTTCGCTGCGGCTTCCGGGCTGTTGACCGTGATGCGCACCATTTCAGAGCCGGCATCAGCCAATTCTTTTACCTGTTGCGCCGTAGCCGCTGCATCGGCGGTGTCGGTATTGGTCATCGACTGCACCACTACCGGCGCATCCGAGCCGACGGTCAAGTGGTCGATTTGCACTTGGTGTGTGTTTCTACGCGCTGCTTGTATACTCATTATTGACCTGCTTTAAATGATGAGGTTTTTTTACTCACCATGTTTTTGGATACGGCAATGTCTTGGCCGCCATAATTGGCTGTTGCTCCCAACGCATAACCAATCCACACATCATAAGGCGCACCACCTTGGAAACGGTGTTCGCTGCCTGCGGGTACGATGCGGTTGACCACGAATTGGCCGTCTTTATCTTTAATCACCAAGTTGGAGCGGTAGCGTACTTTGACCACCAATTCATTTGCTGCTACCGACACTGAATCCGATGCGGCGGCAATGGGAGCCGATGCCATAAGCGGCTCGGCTGTAATTGTGCTTGCGGCTGATGCCTGAACGGTTTGCTCGGGCTCGCTGGCCATGGCGACTACTGAAACATTACTGGCCTCCAAGCTGGGAGCGGCCACTTCGTTTAGCGCAATATTGCTCTCGGCCTGTTTTTCGTTTTCCGCATTGGATTTACTCTGCCAGGCATAAACGCCGCCTGCAATCGCAGCCACTGCCAGCACACCCAAAATCCATTTGGGGAAAGATTTTTTAACCTCAGTTTGCTGATAGTTTAACGATTGTGCATTTTGACGTTCGACGGCATAAGTGTTGGTGCGGTTTTGCGGCATAATGCGGTCGAGATAAGTTGCAATTTCATTATCATCGATTTCCAAAAAACGACCGTAAGTGCGCAAAAAACCACGCACAAATACCAGCTCCGGCAGACCTTCGTAGTTACCGCTTTCCAAACCCTCTATCTGGCGGGCAGGCAGCTTCAAGCGCTCAGCCACTTCGCCGATTGAAAAGCCGCGTTTTTCACGAGCCTGACGTAATTTTTCCCCTAATTCAACCGCCGCGGAGGCCGGATTGTGAAGTTCGTTTTGTTGGTTGTCACTCATTACAAGCGTCCTGTTGTAATTGATTGAAGTTCTTCGGAGTAAGGATAATTGGCCCGCAATTGAGCCTCGTATTCATAGGCGGCCTGTGTATTGCCCAATGCCCGGGACAGGCGCCAACCCAGCAATAAATCGTCGGCATTCAAGACATCAATTTTGCTTTGATATTGACGGAAATAATAATCGGCATCGCTTAAATTGCCTGCCAGCATTTTCGTACGCGCCAGCTCTTTTAAGGCAGGAAAAAATCCCGGAGATGTAGCTAAAGCGCGTTCCAGATAAGCTTCAGACAAAGCATATTGCCCTGTTTTGGCGCTACAAATCCCCTTATTGAAGTAAGCTACTTGAGGATTGGGATAAGTAGGATCCGCCAACGCTTTATCAAAATAAGCAACGGAATCAGCAGCCCTATTCATCATGCTACACAAAAACCAGCCATAGTTATTATTGGTTTCAGCACTGGTAGGGTTTAATTCGAGTGCTTTTAAAAAGCTTTCTTGTGCTTTTTCAGGAACTTTCAAATATTGGTAAATTTGCGCACGTATCAGCCAAGCATTCTCATTTTTCCGATTGGATTCCAGCGCCTCTTCAATACTGTTGGTGGCCTGGCGGTAATCTTTGGCCTTCATATATTCCACGGCCAACTGTGTTTTGATATTGGAAACCTGAATCGCCCGCTCACGCGCACTCGGCTTGGGATTACTGCTGCCTGCGCATGCGCTCACCAGCAAAGCCAATAATAGCGGTTGCCAAATTTTTAATTTCATCATTTCAGCCTTATCGCTCTATAACCAATTGCTGCCATTTTTGTTGGCGTCGCGTTTTATCTTTTACCTGTCCGGCCAGTTGACCGCATGCGGCGTCAATATCGTCGCCCCGGGTTTTACGTACCGTCACCACCAAGCCTGCTTGTTGCAAAATATCCCGGAAAATACGGATATTGTTGTTGCTCGAACGCTCATAACCTGAGTTGGGAAACGGATTAAACGGAATCAGGTTGAATTTACATGGCACATCACGTACCAGCTCAATCAGCTCCCGCGCATGCTCGGGTTTGTCGTTTACGCCGTCAAGCATCACATATTCAAACGTAATGAAATCGCGCGGCGCCTTCACCAAATAACGTTGACAGGCCGCCATCAATGCTTTCAACGGGTATTTTTTATTGAGTGGCACAATTTCGTCGCGAACCGCATCATTGGAAGCATGCAGCGATACTGCCAATGCTACCGGCATCACCTCTTTCAAGCGATCCATTTGCGGCACCATACCCGATGTAGACACCGTCACACGGCGGCGAGACAAACCGTAACCGTGGTCGTCCAGCATAATACTCAAAGCTGTGACCACATTATCGAAATTCGCCAACGGCTCGCCCATACCCATCATCACCACATTGGAGATAATCCGTTCGTTTTTCGGTGTGACACCCATAGCTTTATTGGCCCACCACAATTGGCCGATGATTTCCGCCGTGGTCAGATTACGGTTAAAACCTTGACGTCCGGTCGAACAGAAAGTGCATTCCAACGCACAGCCCACTTGCGAGGAAATGCATAATGTGCCGCGTTCAGATTCCGGAATAAACACCGTTTCCACACCGTTGCCCGTACCCACATCCAACAGCCATTTACGGGTGCCGTCTGAAGATTCCTGCGAAGTCATCAAGTCGGGGACAACGATATCTGCATGCTCTTGCAATTTGGCACGCAACAATTTAGCCAAATCGGTCATGTCATCAAAGTCGGATGCGCCGCTTTGGTGCATCCAGCGCATCACTTGTTTGGCACGAAACGGTTTCTCCCCCATTTCAGCAAAATGGGCGGTTAAGCCGTTCAAGTCAAAATTCAGTAGGTTGGTTTTCATGTATTCTTTTAGATTAAAAGCTTTTAAATTAAAGCCGTTGCTGTTTGCATTGTACTGAAATTATGCCGACAATACCATGCAAACCCGCCCCTGCTTTAATTTAAAAACCTTTAGGCCGCCTGAAAATCAAGGCAGCCTAAGATTTTTATTTTACCCTACTCAGTGCGCGCAAATTTCGCTTTGGCTGAAGAAATAGGCAATCTCGATTGCCGCATTTTCGGCGCTGTCGGAACCATGCACGGCGTTGGCATCGATAGACTCGGCGAAATCCGCACGAATAGTACCGGCTGCAGCTTCTTTCGGATTAGTCGCGCCCATCAGTTCACGGTTTTTAGCCACAGCATTTTCACCTTCCAGCACTTGAATCATCACCGGACCGCTGGTCATAAATTCAACCAAAGCCGGGAAAAACGGACGTTCTTTGTGTACAGCATAAAAATCTTGAGCTTCTTTGGTGCTCAAATGTTTCATTTTTGCAGCGATAACGCGCAGGCCGTTGTTTTCGAAACGGCTGTAAATTTGACCGATAACGTCTTTGGCTACAGCATCGGGTTTGATGATAGAAATGGTACGTTCGATAGCCATTTATTTATTTTCCTTAAATATTTGTTTCAATAAAAAACCGCTGCGTATTCTAGCAAGTTTCCTGTCTTTTTGTTAGTGATTTGCGCTTTTTTTCTGCATAGCATCCAAGGTCAGATGGGGCAATGCCAAGTATTCCTCCGACTGCATTTCCACCATGCGGCTGACCGTGCGCACAAATTCATTGGCAAAATCACCTTCCACATAGATTTCTGCAGCAGCCACTTCACTGGTTGCACAAAATTTCACTCTGAAATCATACAAAACATCAATCAGCCAAGTCAGGCGGCGAGCCTCGGCGCGTTGTGTTTCATCCAGCTTTTCCATGCCCGACACGAACACCATCTCATAGCGTTCGGCCAGGTAAAGATAATCTGCCTGCGAACGCGGACCGAAACACAGCACACGGAAGTCAAACCAAATTACTTTATCCGCCTCTGCATTGCACATCAATTCTCTGCCTAAGATATTGATGCTTTTCGGCTCTTTGTTTTTTCCATGCGTCATTTGTGCAAACAATTCTGCCAGCTTCTGCTCGTTTTCCTCACTGGCAGGTACATAAAACACTTCAGCCGGCCGGAGGGTGCGTAAACGGTAGTCTTCACCTCCGTCAACATTCAAAACCGTCAGCTTATTCTCAATCAAAGCAATAGTCGGCAAAAAACTGCTGCGGTTTTGTCCTTGCGGATACAACTCCGACGGTGCGTAGTTGGATGTTGCCACCAACACCACGCCATCATCAAATAAATATTCCAACAATCGCCCTAAAATCATGGCATCGGCAATATCGCTGACATGAAATTCATCAAAACACAATACCCGGGTTTCTTTAGCAATTTCAGCAGCCACGGCTTTCAGAGGATCCGCCTCACTTTTCAGCACCTTCATACGCTGGTGCACTTCCGCCATAAAGGCATGGAAATGCACCCGGCGTTTGCGTCGGTAAGGCAGGCAGCCGTAAAACACATCCATCAGAAAACTTTTACCGCGTCCCACACCGCCATAAAAATACAGGCCTTTCGGCAATTGCGGTGAACGCAGGCTGCGACCGAGAAAGCGGTTGCGCTTGCGCTTGAACATCATCAATTCGGTCCAGAGCTTATCCAAATATTCAATGGCCTTAGCCTGAGCGGCATCACGAATAAACGCCTGTTGTTCCGATGCGGCCTGATACCATGTCAAAGGGCTGTGATTGGTAAAATCAGGTGCAATAAAACGATTTTCATTATTGTTATTCATTTACGGTAACTATTCTTATAATGGGGTATCTGCGCCATTATAAAGGATTTCAGACGGCCTCCAACCATTATTAAACAAAATTTGTTCATAAAAAGGCCGTCTGAATGAAAAAGACAAAAAAACGCCGCATTTCTGCGGCGTTTGTTGCACTTCAAATTATTTAGCACTGTTTTGCAGAGCTTGGTCTACACGTTCGCGCAATTCTTTACCCGGCTTGAAATGGGGCACATATTTCTCAGGCACCTCCACTTTTTCGCCGGTTTTCGGATTGCGGCCGACGCGCGCCGGACGGTGGTTCAAATCAAAGCTGCCGAAACCGCGGATTTCAATCCGCTGGCCTTTGGCCAACGAACGGGTCATGGTATCCACCAAAACCTTTACGCTGTATTCAACATCTTTGGCGACCAATTGAGTGCCGTTTTTCTCAGCAAACACTTCCGCCAAACGAACCATTAACTCAGATTTGGTCATTGCCACACCTTATTCCTGATCGCCGGACAATTTGGCTTTCAGCAAATCGCCCAAGCTGGTAGTACCGGCGTTGGCTGTTGCTGCGGCATTAACCGAATTCAAAGCATCGCGGCTTTCTTTGGCGTCTTTAGCTTTTACAGACAGACGGATGCTGCGGTTTTTGCGGTCAACAGTGGCCACAACAGCTTCAACTTCGTCGCCTTCTTTCAGCACGTTGCGCAAGTCTTCTACGCGCTCGCTGGACCATTCGGCAGCCGGCAGGTAAGCTTCAACTTCTTCAGACAAAGCGATTACCGCGCCTTTGGCGTCGATTGATTTCACGGTGCCTTTAACCAGCGAACCTTTGTCGTTTACGCTGATGAAGTTACCGAAGGGGTCGCCTTCCAGCTGTTTGATGCCCAAAGAGATGCGTTCTTTGTCCACATCGATGGCCAATACAACGGCTTCAACTTCTTCACCTTTTTTGTATTTGCGTACGGCTTCTTCGCCGGATTCGGTCCAAGACAGGTCAGACAGGTGTACCAAACCGTCGATACCGCCCGGCAGGCCTACGAATACGCCGAAGTCGGTGATGGATTTAACGGCACCTGAAATTTTGTCGCCTTTGTTGTGGTTGGCTTCAAAATCTTCCCACGGATTGGCTTGGCATTGTTTCATGCCCA
>CAYVIS010000069.1:0-9290 GCA_964451565.1 uncultured Neisseria sp. | reverse complement strand
GACAACGCCGCCAACCGCGCCAAACTTGAAGCCGTGTTTCAGACGGCCTTTGAGCAATGGCAGCAATCATTAAAATAAACAGCGGCCAACCAAACATAGGAAATCGGCTGCCGGGCTTTTTATCGGCGGCCTTCAGGAGAAAATATGAAAGGCATCATCTTGGCCGGCGGCTCGGGCACGCGGCTGTATCCCATCACCCGCGGCGTGTCGAAGCAGCTGCTGCCCGTGTACAACAAACCGATGATTTACTACCCGCTGTCGGTGTTGATGCTGGCGGGCATTCGTGAAGTATTGGTGATTACCACCCCCGAAGACAACGCCGCTTTCCGCCGCCTGCTCGGCGACGGCAGCGATTTCGGCATCCGCATCGAATACGCCGAACAGCCCAGCCCCGACGGCCTCGCACAAGCCTTTATCATCGGTGCGGACTTTATCGGCGACGACAGCGTGTGTTTGGTATTGGGCGACAATATTTTCTACGGCCAATCGTTCAGCCAAAGCCTGCACAAAGCCGCCGCACAAAGCCACGGCGCCACCGTGTTTGCCTATCAGGTGAAAGACCCCGAACGCTTCGGCGTGGTCGAATTCGACAGCAATTACAAAGCCTTGTCGATTGAAGAAAAACCCGCCCAACCCAAATCGCAATGGGCGGTTACCGGACTCTATTTCTATGACAACCGCGTGGTCGAATTTGCCAAACAGGTAAGGCCGTCTGAACGCGGCGAACTCGAAATCACCAGCATCAACCAAATGTATCTCGACAACGGCTCGCTCAACGTGCAGCAGCTCGGCCGCGGTTTTGCCTGGCTCGATACCGGCACCCACGAAAGCCTGCATCAGGCCGCCTCATTCGTACAAACCGTAGAAGAGCTGCAAAACCTGCAAATCGCCTGCCTCGAAGAAATCGCCTGGCGCAACGGCTGGCTTTCAGACGGCCAATTGGAAGCGCTGGCCGCGCCCATGTGCAAAAACGAATACGGCCGCTACCTGCTGCGCCTGCTCAACCCAACCCACGGATAAACCGATGAAGATTATCGACACCGCCATCGCCGATGTAAAAATCATCGAGCCGAAACTGTTTGGCGACGAGCGCGGCTTTTTTATGGAAACCTTCCGTGACGAATGGTTTCGCAACCATATTGCCGAGCGCACTTTTGTGCAGGAAAACCATTCCAAATCCGCCGCCGGTGTATTGCGCGGCCTGCATTACCAAACCGAACACACCCAAGGCAAACTCGTGCGCGTGGTGGCCGGCACCGTATTTGACGTTGCTGTTGATTTGCGCCGCAGCTCGCCCACCTTCGGCCAATGGGCAGGCGCGGTATTGTCGGCGGAAAACCACCGTCAATTGTGGGTGCCCGAAGGCTTTGCCCACGGCTTTTACGTGTTGAGCGACGGCGCGGAATTTGTATACAAATGCACCGATTATTACCACCCCGCCGCCGAACACAGCCTGTTGTGGAACGACCCCGCCGTCGGCATCGACTGGCCGCTTGAGGGCGCGCCGCAACTGTCGGCCAAAGACTTGGCAGGCAAAGCGCTTAACGAAGCCGTGTTATTCGATTGAACGTTATGAACAAAATCGCCATCAGCATCAACTGTTTCCGCAGCGGCGGCGGCATGGAAAGCTATACCTTTGATTTGGTCAAGCAACTGACTTCAGACGGCCATGCAGTGAAAATCTACGCCACCACGTTTGACACCACGCGCTCCGAATACCGCCAAATCGAAGCCGTGCGCGTCAACCAAAAGCGTGTGCCCAAAAAGCTGAGGCCGTTTTTCTTCGCCCGCCAGCTCGACCGCCTGCGCTCGAAAAACGAGCCGCTGATTGCCTGCAACCCCGCCGATAACGCCGATGTGTTTATCTGCGGCGGCACCCATTTGGGCTATCTGCAAGGTATGCAGCAAAAGGCAAACCTGCTCGACAAACTCACCATCCGCCGCAACCGCAGCAATTACCGCAGCGCGCGTCTGATTATGGCGCATTCCGAAATGATGCAGCGCGAGCTGAGCGGCCTGTATGGTGTGCCGTCTGAAAAAATCCGCGTCGTTCATCCGCCTGCCGACACCGAACGCTTCTTCCCGCAGCCCGACAGCATCGCCGCCACCCGCGCCCGCTACGGCTTTGGCGACGATGAAACCGTGTTTCTGTTTCCCTCCACCGGCCACAAACGCAAAGGCCTCGATATGCTGGCCGACTTTTTCGAGCACACCGATTTGCCGGTCAAGCTGGCGGTTGCCGGTTCGCCGCTGCCGCGACCGATGAAAAACATGGTCGAACTCGGCTTCTGCAAAAGCATGCCCGAGCTTTACCGCGCCGCCGACTACACCATCATGGCCTCGATGTATGAGCCGTTCGGCTTGGTCGGCATTGAATCCGTGCTCTGCGGCACCCGCGTGGTGCTGGCCGACAATATGGGCTGCTGCGAAGTGTTGAACGAGCAGGCCGGCTTTTTCTTTTCGCGCCGGCATCCGCACACGCTGGCCGACAGCATTGCCCGTGCCGTTGCGCTCAAACAAAGCGGCAGCCACAAACTGTCCGAACCGCAACAGGCTTTAAATTACCAACCTACCTTAGAACACCACATCCGCCGGCTCTATCATATGCTGGAGGCCGTCTGAAAGACTTGTTTATGAAACTGATTATCCTCGACCGCGACGGCGTGATTAACCACGACCGCGATGATTTCGTCAAATCCGTTGACGAGTGGGTGCCGATTGAAGGCAGTATGGATGCGATTGCGTTTCTCACCGAAGCGGAATACACCATTGCCGTGGCCACCAACCAATCGGGGGTGGCGCGTAAGTATTTCAGCCTGCAGGATTTGACCGAGATGCACAATAAAATGCACAAGCTGGTGCAGCAGGCGGGTGGGGCGATTGACGGCATTTGGTTTTGCCCGCACACTGCCGATGCCCAATGCGATTGCCGCAAGCCCAAGCCCGGGATGGTGAAAGATATTATCGAGCGCTTCAATGCCGAAGCTGCCGACACGTGGATGGTGGGCGACAGCCTGCGCGATTTGCAGGCGGTGGCGGCGGTGGGCGGCAAACCGGCGTTGGTGTTGACCGGCAAGGGCAAGAAAACTTTGGCCGCTTCGGCAGACGAATTGCCGGAAAATACGCAGATTTTCGACAATCTGCTCGCTTTTTCGCAATACCTGCTGCAGCAGGAAGACGAAGCGAAGTCATCCTGATGTGCCCAGGCGCTGATTGAGAACAAAAGGCCGTCTGAAAAGATTGTCGTTATTTTAGAAAGATTTGCATGCTTGTTATCCGCAACCTGATTTACTGGCTGGTGTTGTGTTTGATTACTCCGCCGATTTTCCTGCTGTTTATCCCCGCCGCGCTGTTTCCCAAAGGCGCCAATAAAATGGGGCAACTGTGGGCGCTGACGCTGATGTGGATGCTCAAACACATCATCGGCCTCAAATATCGCGTCATCGGGCGGGAAAACATTCCCGCCGCTCCGGCGATTATTTGCAGCAAACACCAATCGGGCTGGGAAACGCTGGCGCTGCAGGAAATTTTTCCGCTGCATGTGTATGTGGCCAAAAAAGAATTGTTCAAACTGCCGTTTTTCGGCTGGGGCTTGAAGCTGGCGAGAACCATCGGCATCGACCGCAGCAACACTGTGTTGGCCAACCAGCAGCTGATGGCGCAGGGCTTGGCGCGTAAAAACGAAGGCTTGTGGATTACCATTTTCCCCGAAGGCACGCGCATTCCGCCCGGGCAGAAAGGCCGTTATCGCTTAGGCGGCGCGCGCATGGCGAATATGTTTGAGATGGACATGGTGCCGGTGGCGCTTAACAGCGGCGAATTCTGGCCGCGCAATTCGTTTATGAAATACCCGGGCGAAATCACCGTCATCATCGGCGAACCCATCCGCCACAACAGCGGCGAGGCAGCCGAGATGATGGCGCAATGCGAAAGCTGGATTGAAGCGCGGCAGGCCGAAATCAGCGGCGTCGGCCCTTGTGCGGCGGGCAAGGCGAAAGCCAAGGCCGTCTGAAGGCATTGAATTAATTGCAATAAAAAAGATTATTTTTCCTGTTATATCATGCATATGCCGTCTGAAACACTGTTTCAGACGGCATCATCCCAACTCCGGCCATGCAGCTCAACCACACCCTTTCAGACGGCCAAACCATCACCGTCAAACTCAAACGCAGCGCCAAGAAAAACATCATCTTGCGCCCGCTGGCGGCTGCGTGCATCAGCGTCAATATTCCGCCTTATCTGAGCGAGCGCGCTTTGCGGCATTGGCTGCAACACAACGAGCAGCTGCTGCACAAAGCGTTGGCGCACCAACCGCCGGCCGTTGCGGCAGACGAGCAGCCGTCGGCGGTGTGGTATCGCGGCGAACAGCACACGCTGCACACCCACAATCAAGCGCATATCCATCATGAGCCGATGCGCTTGTGGCTGCCCGAATCGCCGTGGCCACAGCAAAAGCAGCACCTGCGCCGCTATCTCGCCGCCCACGCCGCCGACACGCTGCTGCCGCGCCTGCAGCAACACAGCGCCAAACTGCAGCTCATCCCCGCAGCGATGGCGCTTTCCAACGCCAAAACTTTCTGGGGTGTATGCCGCAGCCGCACCGGCATCCGCCTCAACTGGCGCTTAATCGGTGCGCCCGATTTCGTGATTGACTACGTGTGCATCCACGAGCTCTGCCACCTTCCCCATCCCGACCACAGCCCGCAGTTTTGGGCAGCGGTCAACCGTCACACTCCACACACTCAGGCCGCCAAACAATGGCTGAAGCAGCACGGCTCGGCGCTGTTTGTGTTGGGGTGAGGCCGTCTGAATGCGTGTGGCGAGCTTGTCGAAGGATTCAGACGGCTTGTTGCCTTGGTTAAGTGTTGAAAAATAGAGCATAAATTCTATCCGTATGAAGCTGTAGCCGTCTGAAACGCTTTGTTAATTCAACGCTTTTCAGACGGCCTTTTTTTGTGAAAACTACGCTCGGGGCTATGGATTATTCGCGCAAATAGTGGTATTTTCAAAGCAAGCCTCGTCGCATGATGAAGCCTTATCAGAAAAAGAACACAGGAGAATTCAAGATGGCATACAGCTACACCGACGCCGCCGGTTTGCAGGTGGACAATCATTTATTCCAATTTGTTGAAAACGAAGTGCTGGCCAAGCATCCGCAGGTGACCTCTGCCGAATTTTGGCAGGGCTTTGCCGATTTGGTGCACAAATTTGCGCCGCTCAACCGCGATTTGCTGGAAAAGCGCGACCGCATCCAATTGCAAATCGACCAATGGCACCGCAACAATCCCGGTCCGGTTACCGATTTGGCCGCCTACAAAACCTTCTTGAACGAGCAGGAATATCTGGTCGATACGCCGCTTGAGTTTAAAGTGTCTACCGAAAACGTCGACCGCGAATTGGCCGAGCAGGCGGGGCCGCAGCTGGTGGTGCCGATTAACAACGCCCGCTATGCGCTCAACGCCGCCAATGCGCGTTGGGGCAGCCTGTATGACGCGCTCTACGGCACCGATGCCATCGACCAAAGCGGCGATTTGGCACCCGGCAAAGGCTACAACCCCGTGCGCGGCGATGCGGTGATTGCGTTTGCGCGCGATGTGCTCGATAACAGCATTCCGCTGGCGCAGGGCAGCCATAAAGACGTGATTGCCTACCAAGTGGCGGAAGGCCGTCTGAAAGCCGTGTTGAAAGACGGCAGCGACACCGGCTTGGCCGCGCCCGAATTGTTTTCGGGCTACAACGGCAGCACTGATGCGCCGACGTCGTTATTGTTCTTGCACAACGGCCTGCACATCGACATCCTGATTGACAAAAACAGCCCCATCGGCGCGCAAGATCCCGCAGGCGTGAAAGACGTCATCCTCGAAGCGGCCTTGAGCACGATTATGGACTGCGAAGATTCCGTTACCGCCGTTGACGGCGAAGACAAAGCGCTGGTGTACGCCAACTGGCTCGGCCTGATGAACGGCACGCTGGTGGAAGAAGTGCACAAAGGCGGCCAAACCTTTACCCGCGCGCTCAACCCCGACCGCGAATACACCGCGCCCGACGGCGGCAGTCAATTCAAGCTGCCCGGCCGCTCGCTGCTGTTTATCCGCAATGTCGGCCACTTGATGACCACCCCCGCCGTGCTCGATAAAAACGGCAACGAAATCCCCGAAGGCATTTTGGACGGCGTGATGACCGCGCTGATTGCCCCGTTTGACCTCGACCGCAGCGAAAACAAAAACAGCCGCGCCGGTTCGGTGTATATCGTGAAACCGAAAATGCACGGCCCCGAAGAAGTGCGTTTTGCCAACAACCTGTTTGCCGCGATTGAAGAATTGACCAAGCTGCCCGCCAACACCCTCAAAATGGGCATTATGGACGAAGAACGCCGCACTTCGGTGAATCTGGCCGCCTGTATTTACGAAGCGCGCGAGCGCGTGGTATTCATCAACACCGGCTTCCTCGACCGCACCGGCGACGAAATGCACACCTCCATGCTGGCCGGACCGATGATCCGCAAAGGCGACATGAAAGCCAGCAAATGGATTCAGGCTTACGAATTGAGCAACGTTCAAGTCGGCCTGCAATGCGGCCTGCCCGGCAAAGCGCAAATCGGCAAAGGCATGTGGGCGATGCCCGACATGATGGCCGAAATGCTCAAGCAGAAAATCGGTCATCCCAAATCCGGTGCCACCACCGCTTGGGTGCCGTCGCCGACAGGCGCGACTTTGCACGCGCTGCACTACCATCAAGTGAACGTGTTTGACGTGCAAAAAGAATTGCTCGCGCAAGAGCCGAAAGCCTACCTCGATGACCTGCTCACCATTCCCGTGGCCGCCGATGCCAACTGGAGCGATGCCGAGAAACAGCAGGAATTGGACAACAACTGCCAAGGCATCCTCGGCTATGTGGTGCGCTGGGTCGAGCAGGGCGTCGGCTGCTCGAAAGTGCCCGACATCCACAACGTCGGCCTAATGGAAGACCGCGCCACGCTGCGGATTTCCAGCCAACACATCGCCAACTGGCTGCAACACGGCGTGGTGAGCGAAGCGCAAGTGCGCGAAACGCTGGAGCGCATGGCCGGTGTGGTGGACGGGCAAAATGCAGGCGACCCGTTCTACACGCCGATGGTGGGCCGTTTCGACAGCTCGCCCGCCTTCCTCGCTGCTTGCGATTTGGTGTTTAAAGGCACGTCGCAACCGAGCGGCTACACCGAGCCGCTGCTGCACCATTGGCGCAGAGTAGCGAAATCTCAATAAGCGTTTAGGTTGAAGCAAGGCCGTCTGAAACTTGGGTTTCAGACGGCCTTTTATTATATGCCCCATATTGCATTTAACCCATAAACCGTTATTCGGATGCAGGCCGGAATCCATTTGTCTGGGTTCGGCTTTTTGATTTTGAACGGGTTTTCCAGAGAAGGTAGATTCCGGCCTGCGCCGGGGTAGCGTAGCGGACTTGCGCAGCTAATGACGGATTTTAGTGGCTGTTTCAGTGGAAAATATATTTTATAAAGAGTTAGGCCGTCTGAATGCATTCAGACGGCCTAAAAAAACGGCAACCCGAAGGTTTCCGCAAATACTGACTGAAAACAGTATAGTGAATTAAATTTGAACCAGTGCAGCGTTGGGCTCGCCTTGCCGTACTAGGTGTACTGTCTGCGGCTTCCCGCCTTGTCTTGATTCAAATTTAATCCACTATATTCTTTAACGGTTGCCTGCAAAACGGGCGCGGAAGTTGTCTTGTGGGTAAACGCTGTATTCAGCGCCGTCGCGGTCGCCGTTGTAAATGAATTTCACACTGTCGTCGTTTTTGGTGGCACGCAGCTGTTTGGTTTGCGGCACTTCCGTTACCACGGCAGACAAATCGCCGTGCGGTTTGAAACCGTTGGGATAAATGTCGGTAGGGGCGCCGTTGGCGAAAGCAGAAGCGGCGGTCAGAGACAATACGGCAGACAATACGATGTTTTTCATGATGGTTTCCTTCAAATCTTGTTGGGTGATAAAAAGCGCAGTGCGCTGTGTTTTGTTTCGATGAGTGCAGTATACGGACGTGTATGTTTGTAATAAAGCGACATTTCGTTAAAACACAATTTCTTATTGAGAAAGATTAAGAAAGGTTAATAGTTGGATGGTGCGGTAATAGGAAAGTAATAAACCAGTAAAAGCAAATGCTTGGCCGTCTGAAAAGTATGTGTCATTTGATGGGTAAGGCGGCGGGGTTAAGATGATGTCGGTTTGTGTGATGGGGATTTACGGTTTTGAGGGAGCATTCTGGTAGGATGGGGGTAACCCCATCACTTCGCCATTGGACAGTTTTTTGGTGGGCTTACGCCCACCCTACTTATTTGAGGCCGTCTGAAAGGCAAGTTGGTTCAGACGGCCTTTCTGTTTGTTTGTATAGCATGCGGCCGCCCTATATCCGTTCATCAATCTTTGATACACTACGCGGTTGGATTTTATACAGGATAAGGCGTTTTAGACGGTCTGTGCCGACGTTAAGCTTTAGGTCGAGGCCTTTGCAAAATTACTATTTGAATCATCGCCAAATCACTCAATTCCGTCATTCCGGCGCAGGCCGGAATCCATTTTCCGCTTGAAGCTGCTTTAAAATCAACAAGCTGAATTTCGGCAGCTGGATTCCGGCCTGCGCCGGAATGACGGGTTTATTGGCTATTTTCAAGGAAGAATGTATTTTGCAGAAGCCTCAGGCCGTCTGAAAGGCGGGAATGATTATGTTGCTTGATTTGAATGCGTATTCTTGGCCGGTGTTTAAAAAGGAAATCGGCAAGCTGGCGGTGTTGGCGCTGCCGATGTTGGTGGCGCAGGTGGCGCAGGTGGGCATCGGTTTTGTCGATACGGTGATGGCCGGCGGTGCGGGTAAGGATGATTTGGCGGCGGTGGCGCTGGGCAGCAGTGTGTTTGCAACCATCTACATCACGTTTATGGGGGTGATGACGGCGCTCAATCCGATGATTGCGCAGCTGTTTGGCGCGGATAAAAAAGATGCGGTCGGTGAAACGGGGCGGCAGGGGATTTGGTTCGGCGTGATGCTGGGTGTTATCGGGATGCTGCTGATGTGGCTGCTGGTGTGGCCGTTTCGGGCGTGGCTGGATTTGAGCGACAAGGTGGAAGACATGATGGCGCTGTATATGTTTTTCACGGGTTTGGCGATGCCGGCGGCGATGGTGCATCGGGCGCTGCATGCGTATGCGTCGAGCCTGAACCGGCCACGGGTGATTATGATTGTGAGTTTTTTGGCGTTTTTGCTGAATATTCCGCTCAATTATGCGTTTGTGTACGGCAAAT
>CAYVIS010000068.1:0-9306 GCA_964451565.1 uncultured Neisseria sp. | reverse complement strand
AGTCGATCAGGGCGCGGGTGATGCCGTGACGGATGGCGCCGGATTGACCGGTTTCACCACCGCCGATAACGTTGACTTTGATGTCGAATGCTTCAGCGTTTTCAGTCAGCACCAGAGGTTGGCGAACCACCATGCGGCTGGTTTCGCGGGCGAAAAATTCGTCAACCGGACGGCCGTTTACGATGATTTGGCCGGTACCTTTTTGCAGGAATACACGAGCCACTGAACTTTTGCGGCGGCCTGTGCCGTAGTAGTATTTACCGTTCATGTCGTGTCCTTAGATTTCCAAAACTTTGGGTTGTTGGGCAGCGTGGCCGTGCTCGGCACCGGCATACACTTTCAGCTTTTTAATCATGGCGTAACCCAAGGGGCCTTTGGGCAGCATGCCTTTAACGGCTTTTTCCAAAACGCGCTCGGGAAATTTCTCTTGCATTTCGGTGAAGTTGCGTTCGTAGATGCCGCCGGGGTAGCCTGAGTGGCGGTAGTATTTTTTATCCAGCGCTTTATTGCCGGTTACGCGCAGTTTGTCGGCATTGATAACGATAATGTAATCGCCGGTGTCAACGTGCGGAGTGTATTCGGGTTTGTGTTTGCCACGCAGACGGTGAGCGATTTCGGCGGCAACGCGACCCAAAACTTTATCTTGAGCATCGATGACGAACCATTCGCGCTTCACCTCGTGCGGTTTAGCTGAAAAGGTTTTCATAAGGAGTAATCCAAATAAATATATAGAAAGCTACCGATTTTAGAGATGAATCGCTTTGCTGTCAATTAAATTAAGGCCGTCTGAAACATTTATTCTGCCGCAGCGCCAAAAGCCGCGCCAAGGTGTTGTATTTCAGGCTACTGACAATGAAAATGCCGCCTTATATCGGAAAGGCGGCATTTCGAAATGGGAATCCCCGCAGATGCCGTTCGGGCGGAAATCCGCTTGAACCTTGCAGACAAGGCGGTCACCTCGGGCAGTTTCGGGTGCGTCTGCGAGAGACGCTCGCGCCCACTGCAACTCCCGGCAACCTGAAGCGAACTTATTGGTTCAAAGGAATATATGCCTTCGCGAACACCGCAGGGAAAAAGAACTGTTAACCTCAGGCCAGCTTCGACAGCGCTCTGTCGCAGGCTTCGATCATGTCTGCTATTTTACGCTCAAACTCACCGATTGCCAAATCATCTTTCATCGACATTTTCAGCAAGTCGTGCACCACATTCAAAGCAGCCATAATCACGATTTTATCGGTTTCGACAATGCGCCCGCCCTGTTTGATGGCGTCGATTTTCTGGTTGAGCATCTCCACCGCCTGCAGCAGGGTGTTTTTCTCTTCGGCAGGGGTGCCGATTTTAAATTCGCGGCCGATAATTTCTACGCTGACTTGCTCGATGCTCATGCTTCACCCTCTTCTTTTGTCCAAGTTTCGGCCTGCTCTTCCTGCGGCAGGCGCGCCAGCAGGGCTCGGATTTGTTCGGCACTGTTGCCCAACGCATCGCGGTATTGCTGATTTTCGGCCAGCAGGCTGTCGATTTTGGCCTGCAAATCTTCTTTCAACTTGCTCACCTGCACCAGCAGTGCCTCGCTCAATTCGTCGACCGCGGCCTGATGCTCGCCTTTTTGCTGCTCTTGCTCGATTTTCAAACGGGCGATTTCATCGTTCAAACGCTTGTTTTCGCCGATGACCGTTTCAAATTTCTGTGCCAGCTGGTAAACGCTGACTTCCAGTTTTTCTAAAGACTGATTCATATTTTCATACGCTGCAGGGTGGTTATTGCCGCAAGCATAGATTGCTGCGGGAATACTGTCAAATCAAGGCCGTCTGAAAAACGGTTTTCAGACGGCCTCGGAAACATTGCATGCCGTAACAGACGCGGGATTCACCCACGCGCGGCATTATTCGAAGCGTGCTTCGCGCTCCATCAGCCGCTCCACCACTTGCTGGGCATTGAGCTCTTTGCGGATGAGCTGCAGCAGCGTTTGCGTAATCGGCATATCGATTTGGTATTTGCAGGCGGTGTTGAACACTTCTTCAATTGTGCTCACCCCTTCCGATACATGGCCGATTTCCACCAATACTTCATGCAACTCCTTGCCCGCAGCCAATCCCAAGCCGACGCGGCGGTTGCGCGACAGCGCGCCGGTGCAGGTCAGAATCAAATCGCCGATACCGGCCAGCCCCATCATGGTTTTCGGTTTGGCACCCATCGCAATCGCCAGGCGGGTGATTTCCGCCAAACCGCGCGTCACCAAAGCGGCGCGGGCATTGAGGCCGTATTCGAGGCCGTCTGAAAGGCCGGTGGCAATCGCCATCACGTTTTTCACCGCACCGCCGACCGACACGCCGATGACGTCTTCGCTGCCGTAAAGGCGCATCACCTGCGTGTTCAACTCGCCGACCAAGCCTTCAATCCATTCTTTGTTTTCCGAAGCCAGCACCACCGCGCACGGCAGCTGTTTGGCCAATTCCTGCGCAAAGCTGGGGCCGGACAACACGCCGATTTTGTCGTTGTCGGGCAACACTTCCTTAATCACCTGAAACGTCAGCAGGCCGGAGTCTTGCTCGAAGCCTTTGCAGGCGCTGAGTATCGGCAGATGGCCTGCGCCGAGCGCTGCCACCTGCTGTACGCTTTCGCGCAAACCCGCCACCGAAGTGACCACCAACACCAGCTCAGCATCCTGCAGCGCCGCTGCCAAATCCGTATGCAGGTTGATGCCTTCGGGCAGCGCAAAACCGGGCAGATAGCGCTTGTTTTCACGCTCTGCCGCCATAGTTTCTATATGTTGTGCATTTCTTGCCCACAAAGCCACTTCATTGCCATGGCGGGCAAAATGAATCGCCAGCGCAGTGCCCCAGGAGCCTGCACCAATCACGGTCAGTTTCATAATAGTCTCTCACTCAAAAGTGCGCCTAACTTTAAAACAATCATGCCGAAGGTGCAAGCGCCGCTTCAGTTTCGCACCGCAAATATCCGCCCCGTCAAACCGCAGCACCATTCCCAAAATGGCATGATTACAAAAGGCTATGGGGTTAATACGTTAATTCTATTGCGAATTCAACATTGACTTAGGGCAAATATTATTGCAGACATAGCCCCTATACTTAACCAAACAAAACAACTACAACACGCTTCATGCGGAAACTGCCGTTTTTTTTGAAATGTTATTTACATAAAAGGAAGACATCATGAACCAAGCCATCCGAACCAGCACCCTTGCGCTGGCCACCTTATTTGCGCTGGCAGCCTGCGGCGACAAAACCGCTTCCACGCCGCCCGCATCAGCCTCCGCACCGACCACCGCTTGAGCACCTGCGTCTGCTGCAGCAACAGCTTCCGAACCTGCGCCCGGCGGCACCGCTTCCGAGCAAGACCAAGAGCTGTTGAAACAGGCGCAAGGCATTTTCCAACCGCTGCCGAGCCTGGAAGAAATGCAGAAAGCGCATCCGGTCAGCGATGCGCAAGTCGAGCTGGGCCGCCAACTTTGGTACGATACCCGTCTCTCACGCGGCAACACCGTCAGCTGTAACTCCTGCCACAACTTAGCCACAGCCGGTGTCGACAACATGCCGACCAGCCAAGGCCACAAAGGCAACTTCGGCGGCCGCAACTCGCCCACCGTCTTGAACGCCGCCCTCTTGGGCAGCCAGTTCTGGGACGGCCGCGCGGCCACCGTTGAAGAACAGGCAGGCGGCCCGCTGCTCAACCCGGTAGAAATGGCCAACAAAGACGAAGCGGCTGTGGCTGCCAAAATCGCCCATATTCCCGAATACCAACAGGAATTCAAAACCGCTTATACCGATAAAGGCGGCGAAATCACCTTTGCCAACATCACCGACGCCATCGCCGCATTCGAGCGCACCCTGCTCACGCCCTCGAAATGGGACGACTACCTGAAAGGCAACATCAACGCGCTGAACGAGCAAGAGCGCAACGGTGTCCGCTCGTTTATCAACAACGGCTGTATCGCCTGTCACGCCGGTGTCAACCTCGGCGGCGAATCGTTCCAGAAATTCGGTTTGGTGAAAGGCCCTTACTGGCAATTTACCGGCAGCAAAAACCATGACGAAGGCCGTTTTGAAGTGACCAAAGCAGAAAACGACAAATTCGTGTTCCGCGTGCCCGGCCTGCGCAACGTCGCCCGCACCTACCCCTACTTCCACGACGGCAGCGTGTGGGAGCTGGATAAAGCCGTCGGCATCATGGGCGAAGCGCAATTGGGCAAACAACTGCCACAAGAAGACGTCGATAACATCGTAGCCTTCCTCAACACACTTTCCGGCAGCGTGACCGAATCCGCCCGCACCATGCCCGAACTGCCGCCTTCAAGCGACATCAAATCCCACCCCGACAACAATTAAACCGGTTTAACGGGTAAGCAGAGGCCGTCTGAAAGCGTTTCAGACGGCCTTTTTGATAATCGGTATTTACGCAAGCGTTGCCAACTCAATCAAAAAATCAAACCCACCAATCATCATTTAATTTCAGATGCAATATAGTGAATTATAGTCATTAGAAATAAAATAGTTCGATACATTCAGGTGGCTGAGCTTGTCGAAGCCATTCGTAGATTCAAGAGCGGCTTCGACAAGCTCAACCACCTGCTTTGATTTTCACGATACATTAATGTGTAGATTTAATTTTAATCCACTATACAAACCAACAGGCCGTCTGAAAGCTTTTCAGACGGCCTGTTGGTCATACCGGAAAACGGTTTAACCGTTAAAGCGTTTAAACACCAAAGTGCCGTTGGTGCCGCCGAAGCCGAACGAGTTGGAAATCGCCACGTCGATTTTGACATCGCGCGCTTCGTTGGCGCAATAATCCAAATCGCAGCCCGCTTCGATATCCTGCTCGAAGATATTGATGGTGGGTGGTGATTTTTGTTCGTGCACGGCCAACACGCTGTACACGGCCTCTACGCCGCCTGCTGCGCCGAGTAAGTGGCCGGTCATCGACTTGGTCGAATTCACCACCACTTTGCGGGCATGCTCTTCGCCCAGTGCCTGTTTCAGGGCATTGGTTTCGTTGGCGTCGCCCAACGGGGTCGAGGTGCCGTGGGCGTTGACGTAATCGACATCGGTCGGGTTCAAGCCCGCATCTTTCAAAGCGCGCACAACCGCCAGAGCCGGGCCTTCGACGTTGGGGGCGGTGATATGGTAAGCATCGGAGCTCATGCCGAAGCCGACCAATTCGGCGTAGATTTTGGCACCGCGTTTTTTGGCGTGTTCCAATTCTTCCAACACCAGCACGCCTGCGCCTTCGCCCATTACAAAACCGTCGCGGCCTTTGTCCCACGGGCGTGAAGCGGTGGCGGGGTCGTCGTTGCGGGTCGACAGCGCCTTCATGGCGGCAAAACCGCCCATACCCAGCGTGCAGATTGCGCCTTCGGCACCGCCCGCCACCATCACATCGGCATCGCCGTATTTAATCATCCGTGCAGAATCGCCGATGGCGTGTGCACCGGTAGTGCAGGCCGACACCATGCCGTAGCTGGGGCCGCGGTAGCCTTTGAGAATGGTCACATGGCCGGCAATCAGGTTAATCAGCGAGCCGGGAATGAAAAACGGGTTGATTTTGCGCGCGCCGCTTTCCTGCACCACCACACCGGTGGCTTCGATGCTGGGCAGGCCGCCGATGCCGGAGCCGATATTCACGCCGACGCGGTCTTTATCCAGATCGGCCACATCGTCCAAACCCGCATCGGCCACGGCTTGCAGCGCGGCGGCGATGCCGTAGTGGATGAATACGTCCATGCGGCGGGCTTCTTTGGCGCTGATGTAGTCGCCGATATTGAAATCTTTCACTTCGCCTGCGATTTGGCAGTTCAGCTCGGAAGCGTCAAAGCGGGTGATGGTGTCAATCCCGCCTTTGCCTGCCAACAGGTTGCTCCATGCGGTGGTAACGTCGTTGCCTACGGGCGATATTTGGCCTAAGCCGGTAATAACCACTCTTCTCTGGCTCATAAACTGTCTCGCTTTACGGGCTTCAGACGGCCTGCTTGCACTCAAGCGGCCCTATGCCCTGATTGTGTCTGGCGGCGGCACGGCGGCCGCCCAATATGTAAAAGCCTCTGTCGGCAGGCAAACCCGCAGCAGAGGCCGATATTCGGTGTAAAACCGTGCAATTACGCAGAGTGTGCGGTAACGTAGTCGATAGCCAGTTGCACAGTGGTGATTTTTTCGGCTTCTTCGTCGGGGATTTCGCAGCCGAAAGCTTCTTCCAAAGCCATTACCAGCTCAACGGTATCCAGAGAGTCGGCGCCCAAATCGTCTTGGAATGAAGATTCGTTTTTCACTTCAGCTTCATTCACGCCCAGTTGTTCGGCAACAATTTTTTTAACTTGTTGTTCAATATTCGACATGTCGGTCAGTCCTTATATGCCTTAACGGCGAGTTTCAAAAATAATAATTCAGCTATTTTACCGAATCAGGCTAGAGTTTTCCATCTAAAAATGCACCATCGGTGCCTGAGGAAAGCAATAGTGGTTTACGCGGCATATTATCATAGGCTTATTTTGAATCACAAGCGGCTTTTCGTTTCGTTAAACAATCAAACACTTAAATTCCGCTTTCTGCCCTATTCAAGGCCGTCTGAACGCATCTGCGGCCTTTTCAGACGGCCTTTATCCCAGCGCCTGCTGCAAAAAACGCAACACACAGGCCAATTCGGCAGCGGTTTGCGCCTGCGTGCCGTTGCCGCTGTGGCCGCCTGCTGCGGGGGCAAACAGCCAGCTTTGCGGGCTGCTGCGGCGCAGTTTGGCGTAAAACTTAAGCGCGTGGGCGGGATGGACGCGGTCGTCGGAAAAGCTGGTGGTGATTAAGGCGGGCGGATAATTCAGGCCATCTGAAAGCCGGTGGTAAGGCGACAGGGCGGCCAAACTTTCGCGCTCGGCGGGGTTGGCGGGGTCGCCGTATTCCTCTATCCAGCTCGCGCCGGCGGAAAGCTGCGTGTAGTTGAGCATATCGGTGAGCGGCACTTCGCACACCAGCGCGCCGATGCGCTGCGGCTCGCGCACAAACGCCGCCGCCGTTACCAAGCCGCCGTTGCTGCCGCCCTGCAGGCCGATGTGTTTGGGCGAACTCATGCCGCGCGCGGCCAAATCGGCGGCCACCGCCAGCAAATCATCGACGCTTTTGTGTTTGTTCAAACCTTGCGCGGCGTGGTGCCAAGCGGGGCCGAATTCGCCGCCGCCGCGCACGTTGGCCAACACAAACGCATTACCCGCCGCCAGCCAATGCCGCCCGATGGTGCCGAGATAATGCGGCAGCTCGGGCACGCCGAAACCGCCGTACACATACACCAGCGTCGGCGTGTCGGGTGCGGCTTTTTTGCCGACATGATAATAAGGGATGCGCACACCGTCGGCGGATTCGGCGTGCAACTGCTGCACTTGGATGCCGTCTGCATCAAATTGCTTGGGCTGGAGGCGCAACACCGTCAATTCCATCACATTCAAATCGAGCGCAAACAGCGTCAGCGGCGTGGTGAAATCGCTGGCGGCCACATACACCACATCGCCGCCCCACGGCTGGTCGGCCAGTTCCAACGCGCCTTGCGGCAAGGCAGGCAAATCCGCTTCCTGCCAGAGGCCGTCTGAAAACTTCCACGCTTTCAGACGGCCTGAAACATTGTCTAAAATGCTCGCCACCACAAAGCGCTTAGTGGTTTCCACGCTTTCCAACGCCTGCGTGCCGTTGGGCGCAAACAACACTTGCGCCGCGCCAAGCTCGCCCTTGCTCAATTTCACTGCCACCAGCGCACCCGCCGGATAGCTTTGATTGGCGCGCGCCCAATCGCTGCGCAATTGCAACAGCAGCTGCCCCGCCAGATAGCCGACCACTTCGCAATCGCGCGGCAGTTTCAGACGGCCTGCCTCGCCTGCGTTCGACACATACAGATAATCTTTGCTGAAAAAACCGTCGGCCGCTTCAATCAAATCAATCGGTGCACCTTGGCCGTCGAGATAGCGCCACGCGTTCACCATCACGCCCTCGGCATCCATCTGATACACCGGCTGCGCTTCGGCAAAGCTCTGGCCGCGCCGCAGCAGCCACACCTCGCGCGGATAGCCCGAGCGCGTGAGCTGGCGTTCGTGCCACGCGGGGCACACCCATACGCTGTCGGCATCGCGCCAGGCAATGTGGTTTTTACCCGCCGGAAAATGAAAACCGCCCGCCACCACCGCGCCTGCGTTCAAATCAAATTCCAACGTATAAGCCGCATCCGCACCGGCACTGCTGAGCGTGAGCAACACCTGATGCGGCGCTTCCACATAATGCGACACGCCGTCGAGATACACGTCATCGCCCAATATTTCATCGAAATCGGCCACCGCAAACAAAATCTGCCAATCCGGCATTCCCGTGCGGTAAGAGGCGGCGCTGCAGACGCGGTACACGCCTTTCGGATAATCGGCGCTCTGGTAAAAATGATACATGCGCGCGCGGTGTTCCTGACAAAACGGAATCTGGCGCTCGTCCTGCAATTGCGCGGTGATGTCGGCGGCAAGCGTGTGAAACGCCTCATCGCTGCAAAACTGCGCCAGCGTTTCGGCGTGGGCGCTTTCGGCAAACTGTTGTGTGGCGGAAGCAGACAAATCTTCGAGATAAGCGTAAGAATCTTGCATGAATATAAAGAGGCCGTCTGAAAAAGCAAAAAAGCAATTATAGCGTGGAAAACAAACACGATACACAAACTGCTGCTTTTGCTACAATATCCAAAATCTATCTAAAAAAATTCACCCAATCTAACATCACTCTACTCTTAAAGCTATCTGGCTTAAGGTGAGACGGAGAACATGTATATGGCTTATGATTTGCATATTGTAAAAACCCTTGATTGGCTTGATGCTGCCGAACATCCAATTACCAAAATAGAAGTAGATGCCTTAGTTGCTGCCGACCCAGAACTCTCTTGGTCAGAAGATTACATAGAAATGCAAGAGGAAACAGAGGTTGAGCGCTTTCAACTGATTGAATTCCAGAAAGCAGCCTGCTTTTGGTGGTACAAAGATCAAATCAAATTCAACAGTTCGGATTTCGAACACCAACTCAAACTTATTAGAATCGCAGAAGCATTAAATGCGTATGTCGTAGGGGATGATGGAGAGCATTATCAAATTGTATCCGATACAAATGGCCATCTTTCCATAGAAAGCCATTACCCGGATGAATAAAACAGATTAATCTGTTATTCAGGCCTGCTGCCAAAAGCGCCGATTAAGCGTATCATTAAATCATTTGATTCAGACGGCCTCATTATTTATGAACATCGACACCAAACGCCAACACACCCAAGCCATGCTCGACCAAGCGGAAT
>CAYVIS010000067.1:0-9362 GCA_964451565.1 uncultured Neisseria sp. | reverse complement strand
CGCCTTATCCGCCGCGCCTTCGGCCAACGCCCGCACCAAACGCAGCGATTCATCCGACACAGGGCGGATACACTCGGTGCGTCCGCTTTGGAAATGGCTCACATCCACCGCTTCATAAGTGTTGCGCACGCTGCCCCAAGTGCGCAGTTGGGCGTATTGCAGCGCAAACTGCACCAACGCATCCTGGCTCACGCCTTTCTGCGCCGGTGCCGGCCACACAATTTCGCGGCTGCACACGCGCATCTTCGCGGCCTGCTGCACATATTGCGCCTGCCATTGCGGCCACGCCTGTTGTTGCGCCGCCGTCAACACCCATTCCCAACGCTCCGCCGTCAAGGCCGTCTGAACGCCTTCGTCGGGCAGCGCCAACTGCTGCAACACCCGCTGCAGCAAGCCCTTAATCATGCCGCCGTCGGGCCAGGTGTGTTCGCAATGCAGCGCCAAATGACCGCCTGCCAGATTGTAGCGGTAGCCCAACGGCTTATACACCCAGCAGCCGCTGTCAAACGTGGCCGCCCGCAATTCCGCATCCGCATCCAAACCCGCTTCGTCCTGCAGGCTGATGTGGAACAAATCTTCGCACAGATTGGCCAACAACTCAGCATTGTGCGGCACTTGCGCCAATTCCGCCAACACCGTCGCCGCCTGCTCGCTGCCGAGCAAAGCCGGTGTGGTAACGGGATACAGATTGTCCGTTTTATCGGCCACAATCGCCGCCAAGGCCGTCTGAAACGCGGCCGCCGCATAAGGCCGACCGTGTTCATCCAAAACGGGCAAACGGTAATAACGACCGCGCCAGAAAATACCGGCATGGCGCAGCGCGGCCGCTGCTTCGGCAAATTCATAACCGTCGCAACCCGATTGCGCCACCCGCAACGCGCCCTGCAACACCCGCCATTGCCGCATACACACTTCATGCCCTTGCGGCGTTTGCGGCACGGCAATGCGCCCGTGCAGATAATCGGCGTGCACCGCCGCAGCCGCAGCCAACCAGCGCGCTGCTCCTTCAATGCCGTTCAGACGGCCTTGATGCTCGACCGCAAAACCCACGTTCGACACCAGCGGCAACACCCCGCGGCAAGCCAGATAGCTTTGCAGCCAGGCATCAATCAGCCAGCTCGAATCCTGTTTTTCTTCAGCAAAATTCAGCAAACCCTGCTGCAACAGCGCGCCTTCCTGCGCCACAAACTGCGCCGTCAGCGCCTGCGTGTGTTCAAAAGCGGCATCATCAAGCAAAGGGCGCACCCATTGCAGGTAACGTTCGGCGGTTTCCGCCAGCGGCGGCACGGGCAACAGAGGGGCAGGCATGATTACGTTCCTTGTTTCAATTCAAAAATTATGACAAATCTTTCCCTTGGATTGTACGCCATATGATTGCTGCTGAGTACATCCGCATACAAAATGACGGTCGCAGACAGTCAACACAGTATGACTTTATTTAAAGCCACCGACGCTTTTCACCCTTGTTTCAGACGGCCTTATGTGTAAGAAATAAACGCTTTTTCCTGCACTTGAAAAACACGCGAACATTCCCTTAGGCCGTCTGAAAGCCATCATCCGCCTTTATTCCGTCTGCAAACCATATTTCTTTAACTGATAAGCCAGCGTGGCGCGACTGATGTTTAATCTGCGGGCGGCTTCGGAAATGTTACCGCCACTTTGTTTGACTGCGGCCTGCAAAATATCGGCGGTCCAGCGCTCCAAATCGAAATCCTGCTCCAGCAGTTGGGCGATATAGGCTGTTTTGCCGCCATTGGTTGTCGCGGCGGCGAGGGCGTCGCCGCTGATGCTGAAGTTGTCGGCATCGAGGGTGAAATGCGGAAACAGGTCTTGTGCTTCAATCAGGTGGTTGTGCTCGGTGAGGATGATGCCGCGTTCAATCACGTTTTCCAGCTCGCGAATGTTGCCCGGCCACTGATGTTTCAGCAGCAGCTCGCGCCCTTGATCGCTGATGCCGAGGATGCGTTTTTGGTAAATGGCGCTGTATTTTTCAAGAAAGTATTTGATGAGTAGGGGAATGTCCTGCCGCCGTTCGCGCAGGGGCGGGATGTGGACGGGGAAGGTATTGAGGCGGTAATACAAATCGGCACGGAAGCGGCCGGCTTTGACGGCTTCTGATAGGCTTTCGTTGGTGGCGGCTACCAGCCGCACGTCGACTTTGCGCACTTGCGCGCCGCCGACACGCTCCAACTCGCCCTCCTGCAACACGCGCAGCAGCGCAGCTTGGGCGCGTGGGGACAATTCGATGACTTCGTCCAGAAAAATGGTGCCTTTGTCGGCGCGCTCGAATTTGCCGGGCTTGCTTTGGGTGGCGCCGGTAAACGCACCACGCTCGACGCCAAACAGCTCGGCCTCAATCAATTCGGGCGGGATACAGGCGCAGTTAATGGCGACAAACGGCTGCTGGCTGCGGTCGCTGCCTGCGTGCAGCCCTTTGGCGAAGGCTTCTTTTCCTACGCCGGTTTCGCCTTCCAGCAGCACAGCCACTTTGCTTTTCGAGGCTTTATGCAACATATCGCACACTTGGCGGAAAGCGGGCGATTCGCCGATAGCGTCAAACAGGCTGTCGGGTTCGAGCAAATCGTTGTGTTTGCGGAATTTGAGTTCGTCCAACTCGCTGCGCAGGCTGAACAATTCTTCGGCCACCGGATCAGGCAGCATCGAACGCTCCAAATCGGTGGTTTCGTCCCACTCCTCCACCGGCTTGCCGATGATGTGGCAATGGCTGTGCCCCATCGCTTCGCAGCAGGTTTCGGTGAAGGCAATCTGTTTGCCCATGAAATAGCTGGTATAGCCGCTGGCATAGCCCAATAGCGCCCAACACACCGGCTCTTGGCTGATGCCGTTTTTCTTTTTGTGGTAAGACACTTCAAACGAATCTTCCCAATCAAACGCACCGTAAAACTTGCCTTGCTCGATGTCGATTTCGAGTGCGGTCGGCGTCACTTTCACCATGCCGCGGATGGTATGCAGCTGCGGCCCCACCAAAAAAGCTTCCATCGGATCGCTGCTGCGGCGCACTTTTTTGGAGATCTCGGCATCCTGCACGCCGACATAATAGCCATAGCGCATGAAAAAACGCTTCGCCCGTTCTTTGCCCAGCGATTCCACCAGATCTGCCCGCAGCCGCCACAAGGCGTAGGCGTGGCTCAATAACATGCGCTGCTCGCAAAACCAGATTTTGCCGTTGTCCACATCGAAGCGAATGTTATCGATTAGGTCTTGGTTGCTGACCGGTTTGGTGTGTAATGACATGTGTTCCTCCTTCTTTTGTTGTTGTGTTTTTTATCGTTTTCAGACGGCCTTATCCAGGATGCCCTCCCAATATTCCCTTATCCGCCGACTTTGTCAATTCACATTAGCAAAATTTATACACACTATCACTTTGTTTTATATGGATTTTTTGAAACCACATTTTATCATTTGATGAAAACAGCCTCTTCATTTCATCAAATGATAAAACTTTTCACGCCTCTTCAGTGCTCAAAAAATACGCAAATTATTTTTATTCCCATAAAAATCAGCCGACTGGATAAAAAACCCGCGCTTGGCACAGCAGATGCTTTGTATCTTTTAGGACGCCCAACGACCCCCAACCAAAAAAAAGGAGCACCTATGGAGCCCACTGCCGCAACCACCGGGCTGGTGAAATATGTTCGGGTGCGCAGCGCCCCCGACGACCGTTTTGTCGAATTTGATTTTGCCATCAACGACCCGTCACTGTTTGTCGAACTCATCATGCCGCACGACTGCTTTGAAACATTTTGCGTACACAACCAAGTGGTGCACATGACTGAAGCACAGACGGCGCAAAACGATGAGGAAGCGGCCAAATGGCGCTACGGTACAGAACGCCCGTAACACCCCGAAAACACATAAAAACACGATAGAGGAGCAACCGATGTCTTTAGAAATCAAAACCGCCACCATCACGCCGGTACGCCAAACTTATGCACACATCGCCCGCCGCTTTGGTGAAAAACCGGCTACACGCTATCAGGAAGCCACTTACGACGCACAGGCCACGGTGAATTTTCACTACCGCCCGCTGTGGAATCCCAGCAAAGAGCTCAACGACCCCGGCTACACCGCCATTGTGATGGCCGACTGGTATGCCCTGCGCGACCCGCGCCAGTTTTACTACGGCGCTTATGTACAAAACCGCGCCCGCATGCAGGAAGGGGCGGAACACAACTACGCCTTTTTTGAAAAACGCAGCTTGGCCGACTATTTGGATGAGCCCGTGCGCCAAACTTTGACTTTCGGCCTGTTACCGCTGCGCCATGTTGAGCAGGCTGCCAATCTCAATCACATGTCCGGCTCGGCCTACGGCTACGGCACCGCCATCACCCAAGCCTGTCTGTTTGCGGCGATGGACCGCTTGGGCATGGCGCAATATCTGTCGCGCATCGGCTTATTAATCGACGGCAACAGCAGCACATCGCTCACCGCAGCCAAACAGGTGTGGATGGAACACGAAGCTTGGCAGGGCGTGCGTGCGCTGTGTGAAGAAATGCTGGTGCAGCAAGACTGGCTCGAGCTGTTTTGGGTGCAATCGCTGCTGATCGACAGCCACTTGCGCCATGTGTTCTACACCGCGCTGGAGCAAAAGCTGGCCGGACAAGGTGCGCGGGATGTGGCGATGCTGACCGAATTCATGGCCGACTGCCTGAAAGACTTATCCGCTTGGAGCGACAGCGTATTCAAAGTGGTGGCCGCAGAAAGCGAAGCCAATAAAGCGCTGCTGCAAGGTTGGCTGCAAACCTGGCAGCCGAAAGTAGCCGCCGCCTATGGCCGTGTGGCCGAAGCGCTGTTGGGCGACGAAGCCGCCGCCGCGCTGGCCGACGCTGAAGAGGAAATCACCAAACGCGCCGCCAAAGCCGGTGTGGCCGTCTGAAACAGGAGAAAACTATGTCAAAAGTATATCTGGCGCTGCAAGACAACGACCAATCACGCTACATCGTCGAAGCGGTGGAAGAAGACAACCCCGAAGTGACCGTGATTTACCAACCCGCCATGATCCGCATGGAATGCGAAGGTTCGCTGGTGGTGCGTCGCGAAACGGTGGAAGCCAAACTCGGCCAAAGCTGGGACGTGCAAGAGCTGCATCTGAACCTGATTACCATCGGCGGCAACGTGGATGAAGACGACGAACAATTCAGCCTGAGCTGGAAACGATAGCCGACAGAACTAAGAGAAATGAAGAGGACAAACACATGACCGCCAAGTTAAACATCAAAGACAAATACCGCCTGCTCACCCGCGATTTGGACTGGAATTTTTCCTACCAAGACCGCAAAGCAGCTTTCCCCTATGAAGATTTCGAGGGCATCAAAATCACCGACTGGTCGAAATGGGAAGACCCGTTCCGCCTCACCATGGATGCTTATTGGAAATACCAGGCCGAAAAAGAGAAAAAGCTTTATGCCATTTTCGATGCCTTTGCGCAAAACAACGGCCAAATGAATATTTCCGACCCGCGCTATCTCAACGCCATCAAGATTTTCCTCACCGGCGTGACCCCGCTCGAATATCAGGCTTATCAAGGCTACGCCCATGTCGGACGCCAATTCGGCGGCATCGGCGCACGCATTGCCTGCCAAATGCAGTCAATCGACGAATTGCGCCATGTGCAGACCCAAATCCACGCCATGAGCCACTACAACAAATTCTTCGACGGCTTCCAAGACTGGAGCCACATGCATGACCGCGTGTGGTATCTCTCCGTGCCCAAATCATTTTTTGAAGACGCGCGTTCGGCGGGGCCGTTTGAATTTCTGCTCGCCATCAGTTTCTCATTTGAATATGTGCTGACCAACCTGCTGTTTGTGCCGTTTATGTCCGGCGCCGCACACAACGGCGACATGGCCACCGTCACCTTCGGCTTCAGCGCCCAATCCGATGAAGCCCGCCACATGACCCTCGGCCTCGAAATCATCAAATTCCTGCTCGAGCAGCATGAAGACAACCTGCCCATCGTGCAAAAGTGGATCGACAAATGGTTCTGGCGCGGCACCCGTTTGCTCTCCATCGTTGCCATGATGATGGACTACATGCTGCCGAATAAAGTGATGTCGTGGAAAGAAGCCTGGGAAGTGTATTTCGAAGAAGCCGGCGGCGCACTCTTCAAAGACCTCGCCCGCTACGGCATCCGCCCGCCCAAATACAGCGAAGTCATCGAAAAAGAAAAAGAACACATCTCGCATCAGGCTTGGTGGATTTTCTACAACTTCGGCCATGCCGCCGGTTTCCACACCTTTATCCCCACCGATGCCGAGCTTGATTGGTTGAGCGAGAAATACCCCGAAACTTTCGACAAATACTACCGCCCGCGCTGGGAGTTGGCCAAAAAAATGGAAGCCGAAGGCAAACGCTTCTACACCAGCGGCCTGCCGCAACTCTGCCAAGTTTGCCAAGTGCCGATGGCGTTTACCGAAATGGGCGGCGACCCCGGCCAAATCAGCTACCGCAGCGCTCAATTTGAAGGCGAGCGCTACCACATGTGTTCAGACGGTTGCCACGACATTTTCGTCGACGAACCGGAAAAATTCGCCCAAGCCTGGCTGCCGGTGCACCAGATTCTGCAAGGCAACTGCGGCGGCGCCGATTTAGAGAAAGTGTTGAGCGAGTATTACCGCCTGAACCTCGGCGCCGACAACCTCGACATGAAAGGCTCGCCCGACGAACAACGCTGGAACGAATGGAAACAAGGCGCGGCTTGATTGCTTGGAAAGCCTGTCTGAAAGCAAACCAAGCTTTCAGACGGCCTGCCACCCCAACAAAGCCTGTCTGAAAACAAAAAACAATCATCAAAGGAGAACACATCATGCCGGTTCAAGCCATCATCCCCGATTATCGCGGCGATATCCGCGACCGCCGCGAAAATTTCGGCGGCAACATCCTCGTCTACATCGGCTGGGACGAACACCTGCTGTTTTGCTCGGCCAAAACTTTCCCCCTGCCGCCCGACATGCCGTTTCAAGCCTTACGCGAGCAAGTGCTGCCCGAAGGCTTCGGCCAACACCCTGATTTCGAACATATCGACTGGGCAGGCGTGCAATGGCAACTCAATGGTGAAGACTTCACCCCCGACGAAGCGCAAACACTGGCCGCCCAAGGCTTCGACCACAAATCGCTGTTGCGCTTCAAAACCCCGGGGTTGAACGGTTGGCAGGGTAGTGGGGTTTGAGGAAGTTTAGTGGGAGAGGGAACAAGGTTGCTGAAGTTTGTAGCGTTTCAGACGGCCTCGAACAGTGCTTATCAACTGCTTCAAGCGAGAACCCATGTTTGAATAGCGGCAATCTTTCAGACGGCCTATAACCCCATCCCCTCTCCCCTGGGAGAGGGCTAGGGAGAGGGCTAGGGAGAGGGCAGCAAGCCGCTAGGCTTGCCCCCACATAACCCGCCAAACCACCCGAACCCCACCCCAATTGGCTGAATCAAAACATTAAAAATTAAAAAAGGAAACCTGCCATGAGCTACCAAATCACCGTAGAACCCACCGGCGATGTGATCGAAGTCGAAGAAGGCCAAACCATTCTGGCCGCCGCGCTGCGCCAGGGCGTGTGGTTGCCGTTTGCCTGCGGCCACGGCACCTGCGGCACCTGCAAAGTGCAGGTATTGGAAGGCTATGCTGATGTCGGCAACGCTTCTTCCTTCGCATTGATGGACGTTGAGCGCGATGAAGGCAAAGTGTTGGCCTGCTGTTGTTTGCCCGAGTCGGACATGACCATCGAAGCCGACATCGACGTCGACCCCGATTTTGCCGGTCATCCCGTAGAAGATTATCAAGCCGAAGTGGCTGCGCTGGAAATGCTGTCGCCCACCATCCTCGGCATCACCCTCAAGCTCGACCGCGATATGCCGTTTCAGGCCGGGCAATACATCAACCTGCAAGTGCCCGGCGTGGAAGGCACACGCGCATTTTCGATTGCCAACCCGCCCGCACAGGCCGACACGGTCGAGTTGCATGTGCGCAAGGTAGAAGGCGGCGCGGCCACCACTTGGCTGCATGAGCAGCTCAAAGTGGGTGACAGCCTGCCTTTATCGGGGCCTTACGGGCAGTTTTTCGTGCGCAAGTCCGACCCGCAAGACGTCATCTTCATTGCCGGCGGCTCCGGCCTTTCCAGCCCCGAATCCATGATTCTCGACCTGATTGAAGCGGGCGACACGCGGCAGATATATTTGTTTCAAGGCGCGCGCAATCTGGCCGAGCTGTATCACCGCGAGCGTTTTGAAGCACTGGCCGCCGAACACGAACAATTCCACTACATCCCCGCGCTCAACGCCGCGCTGCCGGAAGACGAATGGCAAGGCTTCAGCGGTTTTGTACACGAAGCGGTGGCGGATTATTTCCAACAGCGGTGCAGCGGCCACAAAGCTTATTTGTGCGGCCCGCCGCCGATGATTGACGCCGCGGTGTCGACATTGATGCAGAGCCGCCTGTTTGAACGCGATATCCACATGGAACGCTTCCTCACCGCCGCCGACGGCAGCAGCGCCACCCGCTCGGCCTTGTTTAAAAAGATTTAAAGCCGGGCAGAGACCTTTGCAAAATACATTTTCTTTTGAAAGTAGCCAATAAATCCGTCATTTCGGCGTAGGCCGGAATGACCGGGGATAGGCAGTTTGACAAATAATGCAATAGCAATTTTGCAAAGGTCTCAGGCTTTCAGACGGCCTATCAATGAATGCCTGTCTGAAAGCAACACACAAACCAACCAGGAGAAACTGCCGTGAACCAAAAACTGAAAGCGGCCATTATCGGGCCGGGCAACATCGGCACCGATTTGCTGATGAAAATGCAGCGTTCGGCATGGATAGAGCCGGTGTGGATGGTGGGCATCGACCCTGAATCCGCCGGCCTCAAGCGTGCCGCCGAAATGGGCATCAAGGCGTGCGCCACGGGTGTGGACGGCTTGCTTGAGCATGTGTTGGCCGACGATATCCGCATCGCTTTCGATGCCACTTCGGCTTATGCCCACGCAGAAAACAGCCGCAAGCTCAATGAGTTGGGCGTGATGATGATAGACCTCACGCCCGCGGCCATCGGCCCTTTCTGCGTGCCGCCGGTGAATCTGCGCGCGCATGCCGATAAGTTGGAAATGAATGTGAACATGGTCACTTGCGGCGGCCAGGCCACGGTGCCGATTGTGGCGGCGGTGTCGCGCGTGCAGCCGGTGGCGTATGGCGAAATTGTGGCCACGGTGTCGTCCAAATCGGTGGGGCCGGGCACGCGCGCCAACATTGATGAATTCACCCGCACCACCGCCGCGGCCGTGGCTTCGGTGGGCGGCGCGAAAGAGGGCAAAGCCATCATCATCATCAACCCGGCCGAGCCGCCGCTGATGATGCGCGACACC
>CAYVIS010000066.1:3806-9368 GCA_964451565.1 uncultured Neisseria sp. | reverse complement strand
AATGTTCAGACGGCCTGTATTATGATTCATTATGATTATGAACAATATTAGTGAATTAAATTTGAACCAATACGGCGTTGGCTCGCCTTGCCGTACTAGATGTACTGTCTGCGGCTCGCCGCCTTGTCTTGATTCAAATTTAATCCACTATATCCGGCAGCGGCTGCATGATTGCGGCTGGCCGACAAGCGGATAGGGAGATTAACAATGACATGGGATATCGTGCTCACCATCGGCATCGCGCTGGCGGCGGTGGTGCTGTTTGCTACTGAAAAACTGCGTATGGATGCGGTGGCGCTGCTGGTGTTGGCTTCGCTGGCGCTGCTGGGGCAGGTCAACACCGAAGAGGCGCTCAGCGGCTTCAGCAATGCGGCCACGGTAACGGTGGCGGCGATGTTTGTGTTGGCGGCGGGGCTGCAAAACAGCGGTGCGCTCGACGGCATCGGCAATCTGCTCGGCAAGGTGAAGTCGCGCTGGTTGTTTTTGGTGGCGATGTTTGCGGTAACGGCGGCGGTGTCGCCGTTTGTCAACAATACCGCGGTGGTGGCGGTGTTTATCCCGATTGTGATGGCGGCGGCACAAAACATCAAAATGCCGCCTTCTAAAGCGCTGATTCCTTTGTCGTATGTGTCGCAGATGGCCGGGGTGTGCACGCTTATCGGCACGTCCACCAACCTGCTGGTCAACGCCATTGCCAAGCAGCAGGGGCATCGCGGTTTCAGCATGTTTGAATTCACGCCTTTAGGGCTGGTGTTTTTGCTGGTGGGCTGCGTTTATCTGTTGCTGCTGGGGCGCTGGCTGCTGCCCGAATCTTCCGCTGCCAACATCGACGAGCAGCAGGCGTTCGGCAAATATGTGGCCGAATTGAAAGTGGGCGAAGAATCGGCGCTGGTGGGGAAAACGGCAGAGGAAGCCGCGCTCAACAGCGATTTCAAAGTGTATCTGCTGGGTTTGCTGCGCGGCGGCGAGCGGCTGACCACGCCGTCGCACCAAACCATTCAGGCCGGCGATATTCTGCTGCTGCGCGGCCAGCCCGACGATTTGATGACGCTGCGCGGCAAAATGGATTTGCAGCACTATTCCGTTTACCACAATCTCGCGCTCAGAAAAGATGACGATGACGACACCGCCGATTTGATGATGGTGGAGGTGATGATTGCGCCGAATTCGAAATGGGCGGGCAGCAATGTGGTGTATCTCAACCGCCAATGGAGCCGCAACGTTACCGTGTGGGGCATCCAGCGGCGCGGCAGAATCGTGCGCGAACGTCTACGCAACCTCACTTTCAGCGTGGGCGACATCTTGCTGATGACGCTGCCGAAAGAAGATTTGCCCACGCTGCGGCAGGACAACGGTTTCGTCATCCTTTCCGAAAGCCGCAGCCGCACCTTTGAAGGCTGGCGCGCGCCGTTTGCCATCGGCGTGATGGTGTCGGTGGTGTTGGTGTCGGCGCTGGGCTGGGCGCCGATTGCGGTTACCGCCTTGGCCGGAGCGGTATTGATGGCGCTCGGCGGCTGTTTGGCGGGCGACAATGCCTACGACAGGGTCGACTGGCGCATCATTATTCTGCTCGCGGGTCTGCTGCCGCTGGGGCAGGCGATGAGCAACAGCGGCGCAGCGCAGTTTATCGTCGACCACACCATCGGACGCGCCGACGTGTTCGGGCCTTATGTGGTGTTGGGCATTCTTTATCTGATGACGATGATACTCACCGAATTCATGAGCAACGCGGGCACCGCCGTGTTGCTCACGCCGATTGCCGTTTCCACCGCGCAGGCGCTCGGTGTCGATGCCAGCCCCTTTATCGTGGCGGTGGTGTTTGCCTCGGCCACCAGTTTTATGACGCCGGTGGGCTATCAGACCAACACCATGGTTTACGGCGCGGGCGGCTATAAATTCACCGACTTCCTCAAAATCGGCCTGCCGCTCAACCTGATTTACTGGGTGTTGGGCATGCTGCTGATTCCCATGTTTTGGCCGTTTGCAGCGGGGTAGGGAAGGCAGGGTATCAGTTGAAACAATGCCGCCAAACGAACGGATTTCAGGTTCAGCCGCTTGGGTTTTATGGATAGTCTGACGAGCGAATGGAAGGCCGTCTGAAAGCTTGAGTTTCAGACGGCTTTGGACTGGATTGCCGGGTTAAGCCCGGGTAGCGTAGCGGACTTGCGCAGCTATAATGACGCCGGGCGTGTTGTCGTTGGGATGGCAAGCTGGGAAGCGGGTGAAAGCAGATGCGGCGCGGCATCATCTGTGAATTTTGCCTACGCTGCTGCAGAAACAGATAGTTAGGGAAATAGGTGGCTGAACCTGTCGAAGCCATGCGAAGATTCAAGGGCGGCTTCGACATGAATATACTGAACTGTTTTATTTCTAATTCACTATGGATTTAATTCTAATCTACTATACATCTCCCCCTGAAAGTAGCCGACAACCCGTCATTCCGGCGCAGGCCGGAATCCACTCTTCGTCTAAAACTGTTTTAAAATCAAAAGACTGAATTTTGGCAGATGGATTCCGGCCTGCGCCGGAATGACGGCTTGTTGGTTATTGGTAAGAGAAAATAGATTTCGCAAAAACCTCAGGCCGTCTGAAAACAGTTGCTTCTGCTTTCAGACGGCCTTTATCTGTATGGAAACACAGGTTTATTCTTTAACCCGAATCGCCATCAAGGTGTGCAGGCGGCGGTTGTCGGCGCGGGCGACGGTGAATTGCAAGGGGCCGATAATCACTTTTTCGCCGCGCACGGGCAGGTGGCCGATTTCCTGAATCACCAAGCCGCCGATGGTGTCGGCTTCTTCGTCGCTGTAATCGGTGCCGAAATATTCGTTGATGTCTTCGATTTCGGTCACGGCGTTGATGCGCCAGCGCTCGGCGGAAACGGCGAAGATGTTGTCGGCGCTGTCGTCTTCGTCGAATTCGTCTTCGATGTCGCCGATGATTTCTTCAATCACGTCTTCGAAGGTGACGAGGCCGGAGGTGCCGCCGTATTCGTCGATGACGATGGCCATGTGGTTGCGCTGCTCGCGGAATTCTTTCAGCAGCAGGCTGAGCGATTTGCTTTCGGGCACGAATACGGCCGGGCGCAGGATGGCCTGCAGGTTGAATTGCTCGGGGGCGAGCGTGTATTTGAGCAGGTCTTTGGCGTGCAGGATGCCGAGGATTTCGTCTTTGTCTTCACCAATCACGGGGAAGCGCGAGTGGGCGGTTTCGACGGCATAGGCGATGATGCGCTCGATGCTGTCGTCGGCTTTGATAACGTCCATCTGGCTGCGTGTCATCATGGCGTCGCGCACTTCCAGCTCGGTGAAATCGAGCACTTTTTCCAGCCGCAGCAGGGTTTCGCTGTCGAATACTTCCTGCTCGTGCGCCTGACGCAAAACGTCTACCACTTCGGCGGCGGTTTCGGGGGCATCGCCGGAAAGGCGGGAGATGATGCGTTCGAAAAAAGTGGGTTTCGACGGGCTGTCGTCCATTTCGGGTTTAATCCTCTGCGTAGGGGTTGGGGTATGCTAACTGATTCAGCAGCCTGATTTCAAGTGTTTCCATCGCTTCGGCTTCGTCGTCTTCGATGTGGTCGTAGCCCATCAGGTGCAACACGCCGTGGATGGTGAGGTGGGCGAAGTGCTGCGCGGGCGTTTTACCTTGTTCGGCGGCTTCTTCGGCCACCACTTGCGGGCAGATGACGAGGTCGCCGTAGAGGCCGTCTGAAGGGGCGGCAAACAGCTGCTCGCCTTCGTTGAGGGCGAAACTCAATACATTGGTGGCGTAGTCTTTGCCGCGGTAATCGCGGTTGTAGGCGCGGGCGTCTTCTTTATCGAGCAGCACCAGGCTGATGTCGGCGCGGCGGTATTCGCTTTTCAGCGCCTGCCAGGCCCAGCGGTAGAAATCGGCTTCGGCGGGCAGGTTGGCGGCGCTGCTTTGGTTGTCGACGTGTAGTGTAAAGCGCTGTTGTTGCAGCTTTAAGAAAGGGTATTGTTTGGCGGCTTTCATGATGCGTTCAGACGGCCTCGCTTTATACGGGTTGGATTTTATTGCGCTGATAGCGGCGGTATGTGCGCCACAGCCAGAAGGCAATCAGCAGCAGCAAACCTACGGCGGCAAAGGGGATAAACAGGCTCAACACGGTCATCAACACGGCGGTGCCGGTTTCGGCGGCGGAAACGATGGGGTTGGCGAGGCCGCCGGTGGTGGCGGTGCTGGCCACGCGGGTGGTGGCGGTGGCGCCTTTAATCGCGGCTGCCGCGCCGCCGCCGGCGATGATGGCCAAAGCCCACGTGACGGCGGGGCTTAAGTCGGCGGTGGTCGAGGCCATCACGGCAGTGCCCGCCAAGCCTGCCAGCGGCACGGCCAGTGTGTCGAGCAGGTGGTCGATGTAGGGAATCAGATAGGCGGTGATTTCCACTAGCGTGGCCACGCCGAGGATAATCAGCGCGGGCGTGGAGGCGAGCCATTGCCAGTTGTCGTTAATCGGCCACAAGCCGAAATAGGCCGACAGGCTGAGGGCAAACAGCGGCAGAAACACGCGGAACCCGGCGCTGGCGGCCAGGCCGATGCCCAGCGCGATGCTTAGAATCGTGGTGAAAGTCATGAGGTCGGTCTGTTGGAATGAACCTTGAAATCATACTGAATATGAGGCCGTCTGAACAATGCGTTTGCCTGATTTTTCAGACGGCCTCTATAGAGTGTTGCTTTATGGCTCAATGCAGCAGCCAGACCAGCATCGCCAATGCGGCAGGCAGCCCCTGTATCAGCAAAATCCGCTTGCTGGAAGTGAATGCGCCGAACACGGCGGCCACGATGACGCAGCCGAGGAAAAACGCTTGCAAAGGCCGCGCCAATTCGGGCGGGGCAAACAGGCTCCACAGCAAACCCGCCGCCAGAAAGCCGTTATACAGCCCTTGGTTGGCAAACAGGGTGCGGATTTCTTTTTCGGCCAGCTTTTCGCGGCTCATGTTAAACGCACGCGCGGCGCGTTCGGCAGGCAGGGCGATTTCCAGCCACATAATCAGCAGGTGTTCGAGCGCCACCAGCAAAACCAATAATTTTAAAATCATGATGCGGCTCCGTTTGGCATCAGGGTGGCGTGTTCAAAGCCCATGTGGTGCAGCCATTCGCGCACCAGCAGCAATTGCGCGTAGGCCGCGGCGGTTTGCGGCAGGGCGGGGTCGCTGCCGTAACGGCTGACGCGTTGGAACAGCTGCTCGACGGCAGATTGGTGCAGCAGGCCGTCTGAAGCAATCGGCAAAAGGGCATCGGCATGGGTGAGGCGCAGCGTGCTGTGGGCGGGCAGCAGTTTGCGCATGGGCGCGATGGCGTCTTCCACCGCCATAATAGCGCGTTCCCATTGCGCGTCGGTGGGCGGCAGCGGCTGCAGCAGACGGCACAAGGCGTCGGTGCCGAGTACGATGTGGTGACGGCTGCCGTCGGGCAGGGTCAGGGTGGTGGCGTGGGCGTCGGGCGAGAGGATGGTATACATGTTCTGGTTGGAGAAAGTGGGTTCAGACGGCCCGGCTAGGCGCCGAGGCCGTCTGAAAACATTATTTACATTATTTACATTATTTA
>CAYVIS010000066.1:0-3706 GCA_964451565.1 uncultured Neisseria sp. | reverse complement strand
ACATTATTTACATTATTTACATTATTTATATCTGTACGCCTGTAGCCGCTTCATCGGCGGCATCGTAGGCTTCGACGATTTTCTGCACCAAGGGATGGCGCACCACGTCTTCGCTGGTGAAGGTGTGGAAATACAGCCCTTCGATGCCGGCGAGCTTTTCTTTGGCGTCTTTGAGGCCGGATTTGATGTGGCGCGGCAGGTCGATTTGGCTGATGTCGCCGGTAATCACCGCTTTGGCGCCGAAGCCGATACGGGTGAGGAACATCTTCATCTGCTCGGGCGTGGTGTTTTGCGCTTCGTCGAGAATCACATACGCGCCGTTGAGGGTGCGGCCGCGCATATAGGCCAGCGGGGCGATTTCAATCAGGCCTTTTTCCAGCAGCTTGGTCACGCGGTCGAAGCCCATCAGGTCGTAGAGCGCGTCGTACAGCGGGCGCAAATAGGGGTCGACTTTTTGCGCCAAATCGCCGGGCAGGAAGCCGAGTTTTTCGCCTGCTTCAACAGCGGGGCGCACCAACACGATGCGTTCGACTTGGTGTTTGTCCATCGCATCAACGGCGGCAGCGACGGCCAGATAGGTTTTGCCCGTGCCTGCCGGGCCGAGGCCGAACACGACATCGTGATTGAGCAGTGCGCGGATGTAGCCGTTTTGGCGCGGCGTGCGGCCGCCGATGCTGCCGCGTTTGGTGCGGAAATAATATTGTTGGTCGCGCGTTTGCGGCTCGAATTCGGCATCGCGGGTTTTGGCTTCGACGGCGGCAAGGCGGATGTCGTTGTCGGTCAATTCGCCTTTTTCGGCGCCACCTGCCAGCGCTACCAAGGCATTGCGTCCGGCGTGTGCCAGTTTGCCGCTGAGGGTGAAATTGCTGAAATGGCGGCTGATTTCGATGTCGAGCGCTTTGCCCAGCGTGGCCAAGTTGCCGTCGAGCGCGCCGCAAAGGCGTTGTAAAACGGCGTTGTCGATGTCTTCGAATTGCAGATGAACGGTATGTGTCATAAGAGTTCCATAAAGTGTATGCGGCTAATATGGTCTTCTATAAGCAAAAATCAAGACGGCGGTGCTAAAAAGGCCGCCTGAAAAAAGCGGCATATTGTCGGCAATAATCGGGCAGAAAAGCAACTTTTGTGATACATTTTCACTATTTATGATTTTTGAAAACAGGCCGCCGCATTCAGACGGCCTGCGAGCAAACCGCATGAGCAACCTTACCGACATTATCCGCGCCGACATCCGCGCCATGAGTGCTTATCAAGTGGCCGATCTGCCCGCCGATTTCATCAAACTAGATGCGATGGAAAGCCCGTATCACCCGTTTGCCGATTCGCCCGCGCTGATGGCCGAGTGGGGCAAATGTTTGGCCGCCGCGCCGATTCATCTCTATCCGAATCCCGCCACCAGCGGCCTGCAACAGGCGCTGCGGCAAGGGTTCGGCATTCCCGCAGCGGCTGAGGTTGCGTTGGGCAACGGCTCCGACGAACTGATTCAGTTGCTCACCATGCTGGTGGCGCAGCCGGGCGCGACCGTGTTGGCGCTGGAGCCGAGCTTTGTGATGTATAAACACGACGCGCTGGCCTACGGCTTGAATTATGTCGGCGTGCCGCTCAATGACGATTTCAGCATGAATCTGCCCGCCGTGTTGGCTGCGATTGAAGCGCACGACCCCGCGCTGGTGTTTGTGTCTTATCCCAACAACCCGACCGGCGTGTGTTTCAAACGCGAGGAAGTGGAAGCGGTGATTGCCGCCGCCAACGGCATTGTGGTGGTGGACGAAGCCTACGGCGCGTTCAGCCACGACAGCTTTCTGCCGCAGGCGGGCAGCGCCGCCAATCTGGTGGTGATGCGCACGGTGAGCAAAATCGGTTTTGCCGGCATCCGCATCGGCTACGCTTCGGGCTGCGCCGAGGTGATGGACGAGCTGGCAAAAATCGTGCCGCCGTATAATATGAACCAATTGAGCCTCGCCACCGCCAAATTCGCGATGGCGCACGCCGAAGTCATCGAACAAACCACCGCCAAGCTGAAAGCCGAGCGCGAGCGCATGTTTGGCGAATTGGCAAAAATAGGCCGTCTGAAAGCCTATCCGAGCGAAGCCAACTTCATCACCGTGCGCGTGCCCGATGCGCTTGAATTGTTTGAAACGCTGAAGCAAAACAAAATCCTGATTAAAAAGCTGCACGGTGTTCATCCGCTGCTCGACCAATGCGTGCGCATCACCATCGGTGCGCCCGAGCAAAACGATGCCGTGTTGGCCGTGATTCGCCATTTGTATGCTCAACTTTGATTGAAAACCATCCGTTTATTGGGAAACCGACAATATGAATAAAACAGAGATTCACCTGCAAAACCTGCAAAAGCTGATTGAAGAAGCCGGCTCCTTGAGCGAGCTTGCGCGTCGCTGCGGCTACGACAATTCCTCCTCACTGTATCAGGCCAAACGCCGCTTGGAAAAAAGCCTTGTCGAAGGCGGCGAGGGTGGCCGCGGCATGAACAATTCGCTGCTGGCCAAGCTCGAAGGCGGCATGGGCAAGCGCAAAGGTTGGATGGGGCGCGTGCATGTTGAGCAGCCTGCGGTTGAAGAAGTCGTAGAAGCAGAAACCGAAACCGCCGCCGCGCCGCTGGCATTCGGCGAAGGCCGCAGCGCCACCGTTGTCCGCAATACCAGCGAAACCCAAATCAGCGTTGCCATCAATCTCGACGGCAGCGGCCAAAGCCGTTTCGACACCGGCGTGCCGTTTCTCGAACACATGCTCGACCAAATCAGCCGCCACGGCCTGATTGATATGGACATCACCTGCAAAGGCGATTTGCACATCGACGACCACCACACCGTTGAAGACATCGGCATCACCCTCGGCCAAGCGCTCAAACAGGCGCTGGGCGACAAAGCCGGTATCCGCCGCTACGGCCACAGCTATGTGCCGCTCGACGAAGCCTTGAGCCGCGTGGTGCTCGATTTGTCCGGCCGCCCCGGTTTGACCTACAACATCGAATACACCCGCGCCGTTATCGGCAAATTCGATGTTGATTTGTTCAGCGAATTTTTCCACGGCCTCGTCAACCACAGCATGATGACGCTGCACATCGACAACCTGCGTGGCTACAATGCTCACCACCAAGCCGAAACCGTGTTCAAAGCTTTCGGCCGCGCCCTGCGCATGGCAGTGGAATTGGACGAGCGCATGGCGGGCAAAATGCCTTCGACCAAAGGCACGTTAACCGCATAATGGCCGTTTCAGGTTTTTAAACCCTATCAAAGGCCGTCTGAAAGCATTTGTCTTTCAGACGGCCTTTATGATTTATTGCTGCACACATCTGGCAATTTTCTATATTTTTGAACTTAAAAATGTGGTTAAGGCCGTCTGAAAGATGAAAGGAGTTCCTGCCTCGTATATAGTTTTTTAAGTAAGCCGAAGTTTCGACCCGAATCACGTTTGCGCTTCGTGGCCGCGCGGCCACCTACTTTTCTTTGCTCCGCCAAAGAAAAGTAGGCAAAAGAAAGGCGGCCGCGGTTGCAGGTTTGGCTTACGCCAAACTTCCCTCACTACGCGGAATTTTTGCGGCGGCTTTGAGTCGCTACGCTCCGACAAAGCCTTTCTTTCCGCAAAAATCCCGCTCCGTTCGGCTGCGCCAGCGGGCAGGTCGGGTGTGGGTAAGTTTACTGTGGGGCAGAGGTTTTAAGTTCCCGAGTTTCGAATATTAATTTTA
>CAYVIS010000065.1:0-9530 GCA_964451565.1 uncultured Neisseria sp. | reverse complement strand
GGTAATGCTTTGCGTCGTATCTTACTGTCATCCATGAATGGTTTTGCTCCGACTGAAGTGGCCATTACCGGCGTATTGCATGAATACTCTACCTTAGATGGTGTGCAAGAGGATGTGGTTGATATCCTTTTGAACCTGAAAGGTGTGGTATTCAAGCTGCATGGTCGCGGTCAAGTTCAGTTGGCTTTGAAAAAATCCGGTGCCGGTGCAGTAGTAGCCGGTGATATCGAGTTGCCGCATGATGTGGAGATTATTAATCCCGAGCATGTGATTTGTCATTTGTCTGACCATGGCAGCATCGAAATGGAAATCAAAGTTGAGCAAGGCCGTGGTTATCAGTCTGTTTCTGGTCGTCGTGCTGTGCGTGATGAAAACAAACAGATTGGTGCCATTCAATTGGATGCGAGCTTTTCGCCCATCAGCCGTGTTAGCTTTGAAGTAGAACCCGCACGTGTAGAACAGCGTACAGATTTGGATCGTTTGGTTTTGGATATCGAAACCGATGGTTCGCTTGATCCGGAAGAGGCTGTGCGCAGCGCAGCCCGTATCCTGATTGATCAAATGTCTATTTTTGCTGATTTGCAAGGTACGCCGATTGAAGAGGTGGAAGAAAAAGCACCTCCGATTGATCCGATTCTGCTGCGTCCGGTAGATGATCTGGAGCTGACTGTGCGTTCGGCCAACTGTCTGAAAGCTGAAGATATTTACTATATCGGCGATTTGATTCAACGTACCGAAACCGAGTTGTTGAAAACACCGAATCTGGGTCGTAAATCTTTGAATGAAATCAAAGAAGTATTAGCTTCAAAAGGCTTGACATTGGGATCGAAACTGGAAGCTTGGCCGCCTGTGGGCTTGGAAAAGCCGTAAGTTTGAAGATTAAAGGATAATGACATGCGTCATCGTAATGGCAATCGTAAATTAAACCGCACCAGCAGCCACCGTGCTGCCATGTTGCGTAACATGGCTAACTCTTTGTTGGCTCATGAAACCATTGTAACCACTCTGCCGAAAGCCAAAGAGCTGCGCCGTGTGGTAGAGCCCTTGATTACCTTGGGCAAAAAACCGTCTTTGGCTAACCGCCGTCTGGCATTTGACCGCACTCGCGACCGCGACGTAGTGGTAAAATTGTTTGACGAATTGGGTCCGCGTTTTGCAGCCCGTAACGGCGGTTATGTTCGCGTTTTGAAATACGGCTTCCGCAAAGGTGATAACGCGCCTTTGGCATTGGTGGAGCTGGTTGACAAAGCGGCTGAAGTTGAAGCTGCCGAACAAGCTTAAGTCAGTTTGAGAAAAAACCAGCCGTAAGGCTGGTTTTTTTGCATATAGGCGACGTGAAATGGATATCCAGTTTTGAGCCGTAAAAGCCATTTTCCCGGTTATTTTGATAGCCGCTTGTTGTACGAGTGCTGCAAGAATTTATGCTTTGAGATTTTTGAAAAATAGATTTTTTCTTAAAAATAACCAATAAAGCCGTCATTCCGGCGTAGGCCGGAATCTATCCGTCTAAATTCAATTTTTTGATTTCAAAATAGTTTTGTACGAAATATAGATTCCGGCCTACGCCGGAATAACGAAGTTGGATTGTTTTGTGATGATGCAATAGCAATTTTGCAAAGGTCTCGCTTTGTCAGATACGTGTTGCGGAGAAAGTGCCGAGGCCGTCTGAAGCCATGTCTTTATGTTAAAATGCATACCTTTGTCGAACGCTATGTGGGGGCATTATGAGTCGTTGGTTGAGCGTATTGGTATTGTTGGTTTCAACTATGGCGTGGGCGCAGCGTACCGTGCCGGATGATATGGATGTGGCGGTGTTGAAGCAGGTCAGCTATCCGCAGATTGTTTTGGGCAACAACGATTTGTCGTGGTTGAAGATTCTGACCTTGGGCTGGCTTGACCGTTCGCAGGCTTTTAATGCCCGTTCCGATGTGCGTATTCGTGATGAAAACAACCGCTTTATTGTACGAGGCCGTCTGAATGCCAAAGTCGGCAAAACCGTTGCCGTGCGCCGAGATGCAGGCAACAACATCAGTGAGATTTGGATTTTAACCGAACCCGAGCGGCAGATATTCGAGCAGCGTGCCGCACGGTAACAGCAGTAGTGAAAGCAAGACGTTATGAAAAAAGTATTTATCCGCACCTTCGGTTGCCAAATGAACGAATACGACAGCGAAAAAATGTTGTCGGTATTGGCTGAAGGTGACGAACTGGTGCAGGTAGGTGAGGCTGAAGAGGCCGATATTATTCTGTTCAACACTTGCTCTGTGCGTGAAAAAGCGCAGGAAAAAGTGTTTTCCGATTTGGGGCGCGTGAAACCGCTGAAAGCTAAAAATCCCAACTTGATTATCGGTGTCGGCGGCTGTGTCGCCTCGCAAGAGGGTGAAGCGATTGTCAAGCGCGCGCCGTTTGTTGACGTGGTGTTTGGTCCGCAAACGCTGCACCGTCTGCCCAACATGATTGAGGAAAAGAAAGAAACCGGCAAATCGCAGGTGGATATTTCTTTCCCCGAAATCGAAAAATTCGACCATCTGCCGCCCGCGCGTGTGGAAGGCGGCTCGGCGTTTGTGTCGATTATGGAAGGCTGCTCCAAATATTGCAGCTTCTGCGTGGTGCCTTATACCCGTGGTGAAGAGTTTTCCCGTCCGCTGAATGACGTGTTGACCGAAATTGCCAATCTGGCGCAACAAGGTGTGAAGGAAATCAACCTGCTCGGCCAGAATGTGAACGCTTACCGCGGCCTGATGGACGACGGTGAGATTTGCGATTTCGCCATGCTGCTGCGGATTGTGCACGAAATTCCGGGCATCGAGCGGATGCGCTTCACCACCAGCCATCCGCGCGAATTCAGCGACCGCATCATCGAATGCTACCGCGACCTGCCCAAGCTGGTTTCACATCTGCATCTGCCGATTCAGAGCGGCTCCGACCGTGTGTTGAGCGCGATGAAACGCGGCTATACTGCGCTGGAATACAAATCGATTATCCGCAAACTGCGCGCCATCCGCCCTGATTTGTGTTTGAGCTCGGACTTTATCGTCGGCTTCCCCGGCGAAACCGAAGCCGAATTCGAGCAGACGCTGAAGTTGGTGAAAGACATTGCTTTCGACTTGAGCTTTGTGTTCATTTACAGCCCGCGTCCGGGCACGCCTGCGGCCAATCTGCCTGACGATACGCCGCATGCAGAAAAAGTGCGCCGTTTGGAAGCTTTGAACGAAGTGATTGAGGCTGAAACTGCACGCATCAACCAAACCATGATCGGTACGGTGCAGCGCTGTCTGGTGGAAGGCGTGTCGAAAAAAGACCCCGACCAATTGCAGGCACGCACTGCCAACAACCGCGTGGTCAATTTCACCGGCAATCCGCGTCTGATTAATCAGATGGTGGACATTGAAATCAAGGAAGCGTTTACTTTTTCGCTGCGCGGCGAAGTGTGCACCAACGAAATTTAATGCCCGTTTTACCAATCTGCCAATACGTGTCGGCAGATTTTTTTCAGACGGCCACCGTATGGTGAACATGCCGGCTACTTGTTGAAATGATGGGTGTGAAAACAGATGTGAGCGGCGCGTGTGAACAGAGTAAGGGCAGTATGCCTGCATCTGATTCTTGCTTTCTGTGATACGGGTGATTCCCTGTTTGTCGGTAGCACAAGTTATCCATTTCGAGGCCGTCTGAATACTTTCAGACGGCCTCGCCTGTTGATGGCGTTGCCATACAGAAAAGCCACACAATCTGCCGCCTTTTACCGATATTGTCGACAAGTCATCAAGTGGTGGCGAGAAAAGCGTTATAATACCGCCTCTTTTACTTTGCTTTACTCTTACCACCATGAATAACATGCAAAACAGCCTGCTTGAAAAATGGTTCAAGCTGAAAGAAAACGGCAGTAATGTGCGCACCGAGCTGCTGGCCGGTCTCACCACCTTTCTGACCATGTGCTACATCATCATCGTCAACCCCCTGATTCTGTCGGAAACCGGCATGGACATCGGCGCGGTGTTTGTCGCCACCTGCATCGCCTCCGCCATCGGCTGTTTTGTGATGGGCGGCTTGGCCAATTATCCGATTGCACTTGCCCCCGGTATGGGTTTGAACGCCTATTTCACTTATGCCGTGGTTAAAGGCATGGGCGTGCCGTGGCAGATTGCCTTGGGTGCGGTGTTTGTATCCGGCATCATCTTTATTTTGTTCAGCTTGTTTAAAGTGCGGGAAGCGTTGGTAAACGCCTTGCCGATGTCGCTGAAAATGTCGATTGCCGCCGGTATTGGTTTGTTTTTGGCGCTGATTGCCCTCAAAGGTGCGGGCATCATCGTCGATAATCCCGCCACTTTGGTCGGCATGGGTGATGTGCATAATCCCGCCGCGCTGTTGGCCATGTTCGGCTTTTTAATGATTATCGTGCTTGACCACTACCGCGTGCGCGGTGCCATCATCATCAGCATCCTCACGATTACCGCGATTGCCGTGGCGATGGGTTTGAGTGAATTTAAAGGCGTGGTCGGCAGCGTGCCCAGTATTGCACCTACCTTTATGCAGATGGACTTTAAAGGTCTGTTTACCCTCAGCATGGTCAGCGTGATTTTCGTGTTTTTCCTGGTTGACCTGTTCGACAGCACCGGCACACTGGTCGGCGTTTCCCACCGCGCCGGCTTGCTCAAAGACGGCAAACTGCCGCGTCTGAAACGCGCTTTGTTGGCAGACTCCACCGCCATCGTTTCCGGTGCCGCTTTGGGTACTTCATCCACTACGCCCTATATCGAAAGCGCATCCGGCGTGGCTGCAGGCGGTCGCACCGGCCTGACCGCGATTACCGTCGGCGTGTTGATGCTGGCCTGTTTGTGGTTTTCACCGCTGGCACAAACCGTACCCGCCTTCGCCACCGCGCCTGCCTTACTGTTTGTCGGCGTGCACATGATGCGTAGCGCTACCGAAATCGACTGGAACGACATGACCGAGGCCGCACCGTCTTTTCTGACCATCGTATTCATGCCGTTTGCTTATTCGATTGCCGACGGTATCGCCATGGGTTTTATCAGCTATGCGCTAATCAAACTGCTGTGCGGTAAAGCGCGCGAAGTGCCGCCGATGGTGTGGATTGTGGCGGTGTTGTGGGCAGCTAAATTCTGGTATTTGGGTGCTTGATAGCGGAAGATCGTAATTGGCATATGACAAGGCCGTCTGAAAAGATTTATCTTTTCAGACGGCCTTGCTATTAACAAACAACAGCTTATTTCACAATCTGGCTCAATTCGCCTTTGGCGTATTTCTCCGCCATTTTATCCAATGAAACGGGATTGATTTTCGCGGCTTGGCCTTCGCAGCCGAACGCCAAATAACGGTCGATACAAATCTGCTTCATGGCTTCGACGGTTTTGGCCAGATATTTGCGCGGGTCGAATTCGGCCGGATTTTCGGCCATAAATTTGCGGATGGCGCCGGTGGAGGCCAAGCGCAAGTCGGTGTCGATATTGACTTTGCGCACGCCGTGTTTGATACCTTCCACGATTTCTTCCACCGGCACGCCGTAGGTTTCGCCGATGTTGCCGCCAAATTCGTTAATCACTGCCAGCCATTCCTGCGGCACCGAGCTGGAGCCGTGCATCACCAAGTGGGTATTGGGCAGCGCTTCGTGGATTTCTTTGATGCGGTCGATGCGCAACACATCGCCAGTGGGCTTGCGGGTGAATTTATACGCGCCGTGGCTGGTGCCGATGGCGATGGCCAAGGCGTCAACGCCGGTGTCTTTTACAAAGCGGGTGGCATCTTCCACGCTGGTGAGCATTTGGTCATGCGACAGTTTGCCGACCGCACCGACGCCGTCTTCTTCGCCTGCTTCACCGGTTTCCAGATTACCCAATACGCCGATTTCGCCTTCCACCGACACGCCGCAGGCATGAGAGAATTCGACCACTTTACGGGTCACATCGACATTGTATTCGTAAGAAGCGGGGGTTTTGCCGTCGGCCAGCAGCGAGCCGTCCATCATCACCGAGCTGAAACCGAGCTGGATGGAGCGTTGGCACACGTCGGGCGATGCGCCGTGGTCTTGGTGCATGACCACCGGAATATGCGGAAATTCTTCCACCGCCGCCAAAATCAGATGACGCAGAAACGGCGCACCGGCATATTTGCGCGCACCGGCGCTGGCCTGCACAATCACAGGGGCGTTGACTTGGTCGGCAGCCTCCATAATGGCGCGCATCTGTTCGAGATTGTTTACATTAAACGCGGGCAGGCCGTAGCTGTGTTCCGCCGCATGGTCCAGCAGTTGGCGCATGGATACAAGTGCCATAATTAGAAGCTCCTCGAATTTGTAGTCAGGTGTAATAAAATCTTGCAGTCACGATTATAGCAGCTAATCAGGTTGCTGTTGAAGCAGATTTATTTATATATATCCAATTTATCCGCAGGCAATTGTCTGTTAAGCACGGGTAAGGCTATGCAAAAACGCTGCTCCCGCCTTGGTTGCCATATCCAAATATGTTATTTTCAAACACCATACATCAATTTTTAATAGGAAAAATATGAATAAAACCAAATTGAGCGCTTTTTTGTTGGCCGCCGGTCTGAGCGTCAGCGGTGCCGCTGCGGCAGAAACTTTTGGTGCAGCCGCGCATGCGCCGGTACAGACTGTGGCGCAGGCCAAACAGTTGGCCGACGACACCGATGTATCGCTGGTCGGTAACATTGTGAAAAAAATCAGCCATGAGCGTTACGAATTCCGTGATGCCAGCGGCAGCATCACCGTAGAAATCGATGATGACGACTGGCGCGGCCTTACTGTGAACGCACAAGACCGCGTACGCATCGATGGTGAAGTGGAAATCAAGCGCCGTGGCGGCGTTGAAATTGATGTCGATCGGGTGGTGAAACTGTAAATCCGCTGTCCGTTATTCCGTCATAAAGAGGCCGTCTGAAATCTGATTCAGACGGCCTTTATCATACTTGGACAGCAACGGCGCTGTTTAGGCGCGTTGTTCCAAAGCGGCTACGGCGGGCAATTCTTTGCCTTCCAAAAATTCGAGGAAGGCACCGCCGCCGGTGGAAATGTAGCTGATTTGCTCGGTGACGCCGAATTTGGCAATCGCCGCCAGCGTATCGCCGCCGCCGGCAATCGAGAAAGCGTTGCTCTCGGCAATGGCTTTGGCCAGCGCTTCGGTGCCGCCTGCGAATTGGTCGAATTCAAACACGCCCACCGGGCCGTTCCACACGATGGTGCCGGCGGCTTTGAGCATGTCGGCCAATGCGGCGGCCGATTGGGGGCCGATGTCGAGAATCATGTCGTCGGCGCTGACTTCGGCCACGGGCTTGACGGTTGCCGCGGCATCGGCGGCAAATTCAGAGGCCGTCACCACATCGGTCGGCAACGGCACCACGCCGCCTTTGGCCGCCATTTTCTGCATGATTGTTTTCGATTCTTCCACCAAATCATGTTCGGCCAGCGATTTGCCGATGGGCGCGCCTTGTGCCAGCAGGAAGGTGTTGGCGATGCCACCGCCGACAATCAGCTGGTCAACCTTGTCGGCCAGACTTTCCAGAATGGTGAGCTTGGTGGAAACTTTGCTACCCGCCACAATCGCCACCAACGGGCGTGCGGGGGCTTTCAGGGCTTTGCCCAAAGCGTCCAGCTCGCCTGCCATCAATACGCCGGCGCAGGCCAGCGGCGCGGCTTGCGCAACGGCTTCGGTTGAAGCTTGGGCGCGGTGGGCGGTGCCGAACGCATCGTTGACAAACACGTCGCACAAGGCGGCATAGGCTTTGCCCAGCTCGGGGTCGTTTTTCTTCTCACCTTTGTTGATGCGCACGTTTTGCAGCATCGCCACTTCACCGGCTTGCAGCGCAGGCTTGTTGTCGCGCCAGTCGTTGAGCACGGCCACATCTTTGCCCAGCAGTTTGCCCAAATGCGCCGCCACCGGTGCAACATCGTCTTCGGGATGGAATTCGCCTTCGGTCGGACGGCCTAAGTGCGACATTACAATCACCGCCGCGCCGTTGTCCAAACAGTATTGAATCGAGGCCAGCGAGGCACGGATGCGGGTATCGTCGCTGATGTTGCCGTCTTTAAACGGCACGTTCATGTCGGCACGGATTAAAACGGTTTTGCCTTGCACATTTTGCTCTGTGAGCTTCAAAAAAGCCATGTCGGTTCCTTTGCGGTTAAATCGGATAATCGGAAATTCAGTCAGCGTATTATGCGGCAAGCCTGCCTGTGGGTAAAGCGCGGCGGTGGTGGCAGTTGATATGTGTCAGTTTGGGAGAAGACTGTAGCCGGATGATGAATATTGCTGCCTGAGGCAGTTGTGGTTGCTTAGGCGATGCCGCTAAGTTGGCGGAATTAAAACATCAGGCCGTCTGAAGGTTGGTGTTCAGACGGCCTGATGTTTGGTTGGAATATTTAAGACCGGCATTTTGCCTGCGCTGTTTTCACCGCCTCATCCAGCTTTTTGGCGGTCACCTCGCCGAGCAGGGTTTGGCGGTGGCCGCATTTCGGGGCTTCTACGGTGGTGAATGGCAGGCCGCCGACGGTGTTGCCGAACGATTTCATCCATTCGCGGCTGTCGTTGCCGCTGTAGCGCCAGATGGGATATTTGACCGGGGTTTGTTTGAGAAATTTGCCGATGTTGTCGCTGCTGTCGAGCGCGATACCCACCATGTCGACGCTGCCTTTTTTCTGTTTGCCGTACCATTCAGACATTTCGGGCATTTCTTTGCGACAGGGGCCGCACCAAGTGGCCCACAGATTGACGATGCGCACCGGTGCTTTCAATGAGGATAAATCTTTAGTGGCATTGCTTTGCCAGTCTTGAAGGTCGGTGGCGGCTTCGGCTTGGTGACAGGCGCTCAGGGAAAAGACGGTGGTGGCGAGGAGTAGGATGGGCAGGGCTTTCATTATGCTTCCTTAATCAATAAGTTGGCATGATTGTAGGCTTTTATGCCGTGTTGTCCAATACTTCTTTAGAATAGTGAACGTGAATTGCTTTGGCGCAGCGTGGATGGCTTGGGTTCACCGATTAATTCGTCTTCCCATTTCATGCCGCAGCGGGGCTTCGCGGCTTGGCTCTGCTGTTGGCAGCGACGTCGGATAAAACGGAATATGCACAACAGCAGCAGAACGGTAGGCAACGAGACAGCCAATAACCATTTTTCAGACATCTTGTTTCTCCTTTTTTGTGTTTTTTAATTGTCAATTAAGCCCCATTATGCTGAGGAATGTGCCGTGATGCTTTATTCATAATTTAAGTGATAATAATTAATGGAAATTATAATAAGGTTTTGTGTGATTAACAAGTGTTTATGTTGGTTTGGATATTGAGCATGAAACGGCACTGTGCGGCTGCGTGGGGGATTTATTATGTTGTTATTGTTTGGCGGGAGACGGCATCGAAAATAGCGGGGCGTGACAGACGGAATGTCATGACAGAGGGGGCGACAATTGGCGGCTGCTGGTTTACAATCAAAATTAGAGCAACATATTAAGGGTATACGGATTTAATGGTTGATGGGGCACCTTCACCCCATCAATCTGATAC